>NZ_JBHXEM010000156.1:0-18399 GCF_042724755.1 Kitasatospora sp. NPDC127067
GCGCCGATCCCCGATCCACCGTTCCCTCCGGGGGGAGATCCCGTTGTCCATCCAGACCATCACCCACGTCGAGTTCCACTGCGCGGACGCCGACAAGACCGCGGCCGGACTCCGCGCCGACCACGGCTTCACCGTCGACGCCCCGGCCACCGCGCCCGACGGCGCCCGCACCGTCGGGCTGCGCCAGGGCACCATCCGGCTGCGGCTGACCTCCGCCCCCGACCCGGAGCACCCGGTGGCCGAGTACGTCGCCCGGCACGGGGACGGCGTCGCCGTCCTCGCGCTCGGCTGCGCCGACCCGGCGGCCGCGCTGGAACGGGCCGAGCGGCACGGCGCCCGGGTGCTCGACCGGGCCGGCGCCCTGATCGAGGGCTTCGGCGACACCGCACTGCGCCTGGTGCCGCTGCCGGACGCCGGGCCCACCCCGGAGCCCCGCCTGCTGGAGGACCTCGACCACGTCGCGATCTGCCTGCCGGCCGGCACGCTCGCGGACACCGTACGGTTCTGCGAGACGGCCCTGGGCTTCCGCACGATCTTCGAGGAGTACATCGAGGTCGGCGAGCAGGCGATGGACTCCAAGGTGGTGCAGAGCGCCTCCGGCGGCGTCACCTTCACCCTGATCGAGCCCGACACCACCCGCCGCCCCGGCCAGATCGACGAGTTCCTCGCCGCCCACGGCGGGGCCGGCGTCCAGCACCTCGCCTTCAGCACCCGCGACATCACCGGCGCCGTCCGGACCGCCCGGGAGCGCGGCGTGGAGTTCCTGAGCACCCCGGACGCCTACTTCGACGCCCTGACCGAGCGCTTCGGCGGGACGGCCATCCCGGTGGCGACCCTGCGCGACCTGCACGTCCTGGTCGACCAGGACCACGGCGGCCAGCTGTTCCAGATCTTCGCCCGTTCGACACACCCCCGGCGCACCTTTTTCCTCGAACTGATCGAGCGGCAGGGAGCGGGTACCTTCGGCACCGCGAACATCAAGGCCCTCTACGAGGCCGTCGAACGGCACAGTCCCACCGCCGACGACCGGCCCGCAGCCGTCGCCCGGCCCAGCGCCGACGACCGGCCCTCCCCCGCACATCCGAAGGAGGCCCTCCCGATGGCCGCAGCCTCCGAGTTCCGACTCACCGAGGCCGAGCTCGCCCTGCTGCCCACCCCCGACGAGGTGGCGCACTACCGCGAGCACGGCTGGTACCTCTCCCGCAGGCTGTTCAGCGACGAGGAACTGGACACCCTCCAGGCCGCCACCGAGCTGTACTACGCCGGCCACCGCGACCGCGAGCTGCCCGCCCGGCCGCCCCGGCTGGCCTCCTGGCGGCCCGAGGACGGGCCGGTCCAGCGGCACAACGACTACGTGCACTACGAGAGCGACGCGATCGGCGCGATCCTGCGCAAGCCGCTGATCGGCGCGGTGGCCGCGCTGCTCGCCGGAACCGAGGAGATCCGGATCTTCCAGTCGACGCTCATCTACAAGCCCCCGGTGCCCGAGGAGCCCAGCAACCGGGTGCCGTGGCACTTCGACAAGCACTACTGGCAGACCTGCACCTCGGACGAGATGCTCACCGCCTTCATCCCGTTCCACGACTGCCGCGAGGAGAACGGCACCATCACCATGGTCGACGGCAGCCACCGCTGGCGGGAGCTGCCCTCCGGCGAGGACTCCACCCGGCACTTCGCCGACCGCGACGGCTCCGAGCTGGAGGACATCCTGGCCGCCAACGCCGCCCACAACGGGCAGCGGGTGCGGAAGGTGCCGATGCTGATCCCGCGCGGCCACATGTCCTTCCACCACTGCCGCACCTACCACGGCAGCGGCCCCAACCTGGCCTCCCACCCGCGCCGGGCGATCTCGCTGCACCTCCAGGACAGCGCCAACGAGTACCGCCGGCACGACCGGCCGGACGGCGAGCCGGTGGTGTACAACCACGACGTGCTGGTGCGCCGCACGGACGACGACCGGCCGGACTACGCGGACCCGCGGTTCTGCCCGGCGGTCTGGCGGGGGCGGCCGTGACCGCTCCCGCACGCACGACCGACGAGGGCGCCGGGCCGCCGGAAGGCCCCGGCGCGCAGGCCCTCCGCGGCGCACAGGCCCGCCCCGCCCCGCTGGACACCCCCGCCGAGCGCTACCGGATGCTGCGGCTGATCCGCGGCTTCGAGGAGCTGGCGCTCGGCCTGGTGAAGTCCGGCGCGATCCCCGGCGGCATCCACCCGTACATCGGGCAGGAGGCCGTCGCGGTGGGCGTCTGTTCGGCGCTCGGCCCCGACGACCGGCTCACCAGCACCCACCGCGGCCACGGCCACGTGCTCGCCAGGGGCACCGCGCCGCACCGGCTGCTAGCCGAGCTCCTCGGGCGGGTCGACGGATCGAACGGTGGCCGGGGCGGCTCCATGCACGCCGCCGACTTCTCGCTGGGCATCCTCGGCGCCAACGGCATGGTGGGCGCCGGCGCCCCGATCGCCGTCGGCGCCGCCTGGGCGGCCCGGGCCGCTTCCTCCCCCGAACGGTCGGCGGCCGAACGGGTGACAGCCGACGGTCCCGTCGCCGGGCGGCCCGATTCGGGCCGGACCCCGGTCGCGGTGGCCTTCTTCGGCGACGGCGCGCTCAACCAGGGCGTCCTGCTGGAGTCGCTCAACCTCGCCGCGATGTGGCGTCTGCCGGTGCTGTTCGTCTGCGAGGACAACGGCTACGCCACCACCCTGCCCGCCGCCACCGCCGTCGCGGGCAGCGCCACCGGCCGGGCGGCCGCCTTCGGCATCCCCGCCGAGGAGGTGGACGGCATGGACACCGAGGCCGTTCGCACCGCCGCGCTGTGCGCCGTCGAACGGGCCCGCACCGGCCGCGGCCCCGGCTTCCTGGTCTGCCGCACCTACCGCTACGAGGGCCACCACACCATGGAACGCCGGATGAAACTGCGCTACCGCTCCCCGGAGGAGGTCGGGGCCTGGCGCGAGCGCGACCCGCTCCCCCGGGCCGCCGCCCTGCTCGACCCCGCGACGGTCGCCGACCTGGACCGCGCGGTGGCCGAACAGCTCTCCGCCGCCGAGGAGTTCGCGCTCGCCTCGGCGCACCCGGACCCGGCGGGGGCGCTGGACCACCTGTACGCCGACGGGCTGCGGCCCCGGGCGGGGGTGACACCGTGACCAGGCTCTCGTACACCAAGGCGCTCAACCGGGCGCTGGCCGACGAACTCGCCGCCGATCCGGCGGTCTGCGTCTTCGGCGAGGACATCGGCGCCGGTCTGGCCGGGCCGACCCTCGGCCTGCTGGACCGCTTCGGGCCGGGGCGGATCGTCGACACCCCACTGTCCGAACAGGCCTTCACCTCGATGGCGGTCGGCGCCGCGCTGGCCGGCCGGCGTCCGGTGCTGGAGTTCCAGATCCCGTCCCTGCTGTTCCTGGTCTTCGAGCAACTCGTGAACCAGGCCCACAAGTTCTCGCTGATGACCGGTGGCCAGACGGCCGTCCCGCTGACCTGCCTGGTGCCCGGCTCGGGCTCCCGGGACGGCTGGGCCGGGCAGCACTCCGACCATCCGTACAGCCTGTTCGCGCACGCCGGGGTGAAGACCGTGGTGCCCGCCACCCCGACCGACGCCTACGGGCTGCTGCGCTCGGCGATCCGCGACCCGGACCCGGTCGTGGTGTTCGCGCCCGCCGCCGCGATGCCGGTGCGCGAGACCGTCACCTGGGACCTCGCGCCCGTCCCGCTGGGCCGGGCCCGGATCCACCGGCCGGGCACCGACGTCACCGTGGTCGCCCTCGGGCACCTGGTGCACGACGCCCTCGCGGTCGCCGAGGAGCTGGCGCCGGACGTCTCGGTGGAGGTCCTCGACCCGCGCACGGTGTACCCCTTCGACTGGCAGGCGCTCGCCGACTCGCTGGAGCGCACCGGGCGCCTGGTCGTCCTGGACGACTCCAACCGCAGCTGCGGCTTCGGCGCCGAGGTGCTGGCCACCGCCGCCGAGGAGATGCGCCTGATCGCCCCGCCCCGCCGGATCACCCGCCCGGACGGCGCCGTGCTGCCCTTCGCCCCGGCCCTGGACCGCGCCGTCCAGCCCGGCCGCGAGCAGCTGCGGCACGCGCTCGGCCTCGTGCTGAAGCACCGCTGACCGCACCCGCCCACGAACTGTTCGGCATCGAATCACAAAGATCACTGACGAGTACGCGCCAGAAACCGTACGATGATCGCGCAAGACCCCCGTAGACCCGTTGACTGCCCAACGAGCCCACCAAGGAGTCGCATTGTCCACGAACCGCTACCACTGGGACCGTTCGCACCCCGGCCTGAGCAGCCTTCAGCAGGCCATCGACCCGCTGCGCCGCGAGGTCGTCGAGCACTCGGTGTACCGCTCGCTCACCGGCATCGAGCGCGTCCGCACCTTCCTCGGCAGCCACGTGTTCGCCGTCTGGGACTTCATGTCGCTGCTCAAGAGCCTCCAGCGCGACCTCACCTGTGTGGACGTGCCGTGGGTCCCGAACGGCCCGACCGCCAGCCGCCGGCTGATCAACGAGATCGTCCTGGTCGAGGAGAGCGACGAGCTCGGCGAGGGCTACACCAGCCACTTCGAGCTGTACGTGGAGGGCATGCGGCTGGCCGGTGCCGACCCGCGCCCGATCGAGGAGTTCCTGGCCCTGCTGGGCGCCGGCAGCACCGTTCCGGAGGCCCTGAAGAAGGCCGAAGTTCCGCAGGCCGCCCTCGACTTCACCTCCACCACCTGGTCGATCGTGGAGAACGCGCCGGTGCACTGCCGGGCCGCCGCCTTCGCCTTCGGCCGCGAGGACCTGATCCCGGACATGTTCGCCCAGGTCATCCGGATCGACGACCCCGAGGACACGCTCACCGTCTTCAAGGACTACCTGGCCCGTCACATCGAGGTCGACGGCGAGCAGCACACCCCGATGGCGATGCAGATGCTGATCGACCTGTGCGGCGACGACCAGGACAAGTGGGACTCCTGCGCCGAGACGGTCCGCACCGCGCTGCGCGCCCGGCTCGGCCTGTGGACGGCGATCGAGCAGTCCTTCCAGTAGTCCTTCACGACAGACCCCGGATCACCTAGATCACCTTGGGCAGGACGGCCGCCGACGCGGGCGGCTGATCCTCCGCCCGCCGGTAGCGGTGCAACGCCGCCCGGCCCTCCGCCCCGCGTACCCGGGCGGCGAGCCGGGCCGGCAGCACCACGGTGGCCAGCCGGCCCTCGCCGCGGAACCCTTCCACCGTCCAACAGACCCAGGGAATCGGATAGTTGGCGGCAGGGCTGAAGAGCACCGGGCGCCTCCCCTGGAAGCCCACCGCATAGGCGCCGAAGCCGCTCCAGTTGGAGAAGCTGAACCGGCGTGCCGCCGGGTCGAAGCCCAGCGGCACGCAGTCGCGCAGCCGCGCGCGGCCGAGGGTCGCCAGGAACCACAGGTTGGCGCGGAGGTTGAGGTGCGCGGCGGGGAACTCCTCCAGCGCCGTGCGCAGCGCGCCCGCCAGCGCCGCAGGCCCGTCCTCCGGCCGGTGCGGCAGATGGACCTCGCTCAGCAGGTTGCCCATCAGCGCGGGCGACAGGCCCAGCCAGCGGCGCACGTTGACCGGCACCGTCAGCATCCGTTCGGCCTCGTCCCCGTCCAGCTCCCGCAGGGTGCTCAGGAGGTGGGCGCAGAGCGCGTCCCCGGAGGAGAGCCGGCGCCCGGCCGCCGCGCCGAACTCCTCGCACATCCGGGCCAGTTCGGCATCGGTGAAGGCGATCTGGACGAGCCGGTTGGCGCGTGGTCCGGCCGCCACCTCGCGGGCCAGCAGCTCCGCCTCCTCCGCCGAGGGCAGCCGGAAGCCGGGCCGGCCGCAGTCCTCGGCGGGGAGCACCTCGGCCAGCAACTCGTCTTGGTCGTCCACGAGTTCGGCCTCCGGCAGCGGCTCCCCCTCGACCGCCGCGGACCAGGCCCGCAGCAGCAGCATGAAACTGTGCAGGTCGCCGATCGCGTGGTGCCAGGAGCAGCCGAGCACCGTGCCGCCGTCGGCCGTGCGGGTCACCCGTACGGTGAGCAGCGGTACGCCGCCGTCGCGCGCGGCGGGGGCGTCCAGTGGGGCGACCAGTTCGGAGCCGGGCGCCGTCACCCGGCCCATCGCCTCGGCGAGCGTGCCCTCCACGGTGTAGACCTCGAACGGCACGCCGGTGTCGTCGCAGACCGCCTCCAGGACGCCCTCGACGGTGCGCAGGCGTCCGGCGAAGACCGGCACCCGCTCCAGCGCACGGGCCAGCCCGGCGGCGAGCCGGTCGTCGTCCAGCGGGTGCTCGAAGCAGAGCGCGACCGAGACGGCGAGGTCGGCGAGCATGGTGTCCATCAGTCCGCAGCGCAGCACCCGGCCGGTGGCCTGCCCGGCCCGGACGGTCCTGGATCTTCGCAACTGCGGCCAGATGCTCATGGGTTCCGTTCCGAAGCACTCGACGACTTCCGGCGACGCGCGATGCGTTCCGGCGACGCGCGATCCGCGGGCACGCCGAACCATAGTGGTGCGCGGAGGCAGTGGTCCAGTCCAATCCCGCACTCCGGAAGGGCTCTTCGACCGCCGCGGCGACCGCACCGGCGATAGAATGCGCACCATGGGAAAGCGCCCCGGCGCACCCCCCGCGCCGCCCCCCGCACGGGTCACCGGCACCGGATCGCCCCCGATCGGACCGGCCCGGGCCCACCTCGACGACCCGCCGCCGGCGCTGCGCGAGCAGCGGCCCGCCCGCGGTGCCGCGGCCGCCCGTCCGGGCCGCTCCGGCCGCCCGGCGCCACCGTCCGGCCACCGTCACCGCCCACCCGCCTCCGTCGCCCCGCCAGGAGGGAGCCGTCCGCCATGAACGCCGTGAGCCAGGTCTTCGCCGTGGTCGCCGCGGCGATCCACCTGATCGTGTGGCCGCTGGAGAGCTTCCTGTACGGGCACCCGCGGGTGCGCCGCGTGCTGACCGGCAGCACGGCGGACGCCCCGGAGGTCCGGCTCTGGCGCGTCAACGTGGGCTTCTACAACCTGTTCCTGGCACTCGGCCTGGTCGCCGGACTGGTCCTGCTGCACGCCGGGCACCCGGGGGCCGGGCGGCCGGTGGTGCTCTACGTCGCCGCGTTCATGGTCGCGGGCGGGATCACCCTGTTCACCTCGGAACCGAAGCTGTGGCGCGGCGCACTCGGTCAGGCCGTCCCCGCGGCCATCATCCTTCTGTCCGAGGCTTTCTGACGCCGTACCAGCGGTTTCGAGGCCCTCCGGAAGGGCTACGATCCGCCTACCCCGCGACGGTCGCGGAGGCTGGGGGTGGCAGCAGTGGTCAGGATCCCGATCAGCGACCGGTACGTCGTCAGCCTCGGCTGCCGGGTGAGCGTCGAGCACGGAGCCTCCGTGACGAAGGTCAACTGGAGCATCGCCCACCTGCCGGAGGGCGGCTCGCCCCGGCCCACCGGCGGCGACCGGGAGATCGGCGTCATCTGCCCGCGCTGCCGGCGCTCCTTCTCCGTCCGGGTGGAGACCGCCACCAGGGCGCGGGTCAAGCGGCGGGTCCACCAGGCGCTGGGCTGGCTGCTGGTGCTCTCGCTGCTGGTCACCGTCCCCCTGCTGATCCAGCTGGGCGGCCGGACCGTCGAGGAGGGCGACGACCAGGCGGTCGACAACTTCGGCATGCTCTTCGCCCTGGCCGCCGCGGGCGTGATCGTCGGCCCCTCGCTGCTGTTCAGCGCGAGCGTGCACGACGGCATCAAGAAACTGCGGCTGATCCGGGCCAACGGGCGGAAGACCATGTGGGTGCAGGGCCACCGGCTGTTCTGACCCGGTCCGCACGGCCCCTCACCCGGCGCCCCCTCGCCGCCGAGTTCGCCGCCCCTCGCTTCCGTGCTCCTCGCCCGGCGCCCCTCACTGCGGATCCGCCGGCAGCTCTCCGCTGTGTCGCACCCGGGTGGCGAGCAGGGCGCCGAGCGCGCCGGTCAGCAGACCCCAGCCCGCCGCGAGCGGCACCGCCGTCCACAGCACCGGGCGCAGGGTGAGGCTGCCGCCGCCCAGCGCGGCCAGCGGGTTGTCGGCGCCGAGCACGGCGCCCAGCAGGTCGCCCAGACCGCCCTGGCCGAGGCCGACGCCGAGCACGGAGAGCCCGTAGGCGGCGTCCACCCGACTCCACAGACCCACCAGCAGCATGGTGGCGGCGGTGGCGAGCGCGAACCGGACGGCGTGCTGCCGGAGCCGGACGGTGCGCGGCGCGCGGCGGGCCGCCAGGAAGGCCGCCGCGAGCAGCAGGACGGCGGCCAGCGGCAGCAGCCACCAGCTGGCGGCACCCTGCTCGGCGAGGGTGCCGAGGTCGACGGTCGCCTGCCCGCCCTCGGGGGCGCGCAGCACGGCGCTGAGCGCCTTGGGAACGGGCAGACCGAGCGTACCGACCAGCCGACCGTGCCACTCGGCCCCGAGTCCCAGGCCGAAGGCCGGCCAGGCCAGGTTCGGCAGCGCGAGCAGCACCACGGCCAGGGTCTGCCGGGCGTCGCCGTGCACGATCGCGGTCAGCACCCCGGCCACCGCACCGATCGCCAGGTACGCCAGCAGGACCAGCCAGAGCGCCGAGGCGGCCGGGCGGACGGCGAGTTGGTGGCGCACCAGCGCGGGCGGCAGCGGGGCCCGCCGGGACACCGCGAAGGTGAGCGCGAGCACCAGCAGCAGCCAGGCCAGCCCGATGCCGACGGTGGTCGGGCCGTCCGCGTGGAAGCCGACCTCCGGGGTCAGCCCGAGCGCTCCGCCGATCGACTCCGCCAGGTCACCGCCGAGCGGGACGACGAAGCTGTGCCGGGCGCCGAGGGTCAGCAGCACCAGGGCGAGCGCCCAGAGCAGCAGCGTCCGGCCGATCCGCCCGAGCAGTTCACCGCCGCTCGCGACCGCACGGAAGCGCAGCCCGCGCAGGAACACCTCGGCCATCGCGACCGCTCCGGCCACCGAGACGCTCAGCGGCATCGCGCTGATCCCGGCCCCGACGGCCGCGAAGTCTCCCGCGCCGCCGTCGAGCCGGACGGTTCCCCCGACCGCGAGCGCGAGCGTCGCGGCCAGCACGGCGGGGAAGCCGCCGTCCGGGAGGTCGTCGGCGCCGGCCAGCCAGAGGCCGAGCGCGGCCACCGCCGCCATCGCGACCAGTCCGGCCAGCACGACGGCGAGCGCCTCCAGCCAGCCGCGTACGGCGCCGGGCGGGCCCGCGACCCGGGTGGTGGGCTGCTGCATGTCGCCTCCTCGTCGCTCGCGGGTCGCTCCGGGGCCCGGGACGGGCCTGGGCTCGATCGGCCCGATCGAGCTCCCGGCCGACGCCCGGTGAGGTTTCCAGGGTGACCGACGACCGGCGGGCACGCTCGGCGACGCCCCGCACACCCGCTGTTGCGACGGACGGGGCGGCGGGAGCGGCGAGCGGGGCGGCGGGAGCGGCCGGAAGCCGACGACAGGGCTCGCCGGGCCGGACGCGCCCGGCCCGGCCGCCCGCGAAACGGCGAGCCGACCCGGCGCCCGCCCCGCTCCCCGCCTCCGGCCGCCGCCCGTCCGGTGGCGGCGGCGCGCCTCAGGGCAGCAGCACCCTCGTGTCCTCGGGGCCCAGCACCCGGCCGTCCGCCGCGTGCACCTCGACCGGCGCGACGGGCGCACCGGAATCACGGTCCACCAGTCGCGCCCGGGGCTCGCCCTCCTCGAAGAACCACTGGTCGCCCCACTGGCGCAGCGCCGTGATCACCGGGAACAGCGCGCGGCCCTTCTCCGTGAGCACGTACTCCTGGTACGGGCTGCCGTCTGCGGCCGGCGCGAGGTCGAACACCCCGTTGGCGACCAGGTTGGCCAGGCGGGTCGACAGGATGTTCTTGGCCAGGCCGAGGTTCCGCTGGAACTGCCCGAAGCGGCTCAGCCCGTCGAAGGCGTCACGGACGATCAGCAGCGTCCAGCCGTCGCCGACGACGTCGAGCGGACGGGCGACCGGGCAGGCCGATTCCTCGTGCGTGGTGCGTTTCGGCACTTCTCCCACCTCTCAGCCCTCACCGGTCGGCGCCCAGCCTACCGACCAGGACGTGGTTGCTTATTAAAACCAGGCTATGCCATGGTGTCGCGGTAGCACTTTGAAACCACCGTGCCGTTCGAGGGAGCCCCGCCCATGACCTCGCCCGCCCGCACAACCGCCTCCGCCGCCTCCGCGACGGACGCCCCCGCCGACACGCCCGGCATCCCCGGCGGAGCCCCGTCGCGCGGCCTGTCACCCGCCGTCGCCTGGCTGCTCTCCGTCGCCTGCGGCCTCGCCGTGGCCAACGTCTACTACTCTCAGCCACTGCTCGACCTGATCGCCCGGGACTACGGCATCGCCCCGGCGACCATCGGCCTGGTCGGCACCCTCACCCAGACGGGCTACGCCCTGGGCCTGCTGTTGCTCGTGCCGCTCGGCGACCTCGTCAACCGCCGCACCCTGATCACCTCCCAGCTCGGCCTGTCCGTCCTCGCCCTCCTCGCCGTCGCACTCGCCCCCTCCGCTCCGCTGCTGCTCGCCGCGATGGCCGCCGTCGGCGTCCTCGCGGTCGTCGCCCAGGTGGTCGTCGCCCACTCCGCCCAACTCGCCGCCCCGGCCGACCAGGGCCGGGTGGTCGGCACCGTGACCAGCGGCATCGTGATCGGCATCCTGCTCGCCCGAACCGTCGCCGGAACCATCGGCGACCTGGCCGGCTGGCGGGCCGTCTACCTCGTCTCCGCCGTCGCGACCGCCGCCATGGCCCTCGCCGTCGCGGCCACCGTCCCCTCCGAACGGCACCGCACGGCCGAGCGGATCGGCTACCCGCGCCTGGTCGGCTCGGTATTCGCGCTCTTCGCCCAGGAGCGCGTGCTCCGCACCCGGGCCGTCCTCGCCCTGCTCGGCTTCACCTCCGTCACCGTACTGCTCACCCCGATGGTGCTCCCGCTCGCCGCACCGCCGTTCAACCTCAGCCACACCCAGATCGGGCTCTTCGGCCTCGCCGGCGCCGCCGGAGCGCTCGGAGCCGGGTGCGCCGGCCGTCAGGCCGACCGCGGCCGGGCCGAACGCACCGCCGGAATCGGCCTGGTGGCCATGCTGGTCGGCTGGCTCCCGGCCGCACTGCTGCCGCACTCGGTCTGGTGGCTGGTGCTCGCCATGGTGGTGATCGACTACGGCCTGCAGTCCCTCCACGTCGCCAACCAGCATCTGCTCTACCAGCTCCGCCCCGAGGCGCGGAGCCGCCTGACCGCCGGCTACATGCTGCTCTACTCCGCCGGGTGCGGCGCGGGCGCGATCCTGTCCACCGTCGTCTACGACCACGGCGGCTGGACGGCCGTCTGCCTGCTCGGCGCCGCCACCAGCCTCACCGCGCTCGGCTACTGGTGGACGGCGGCCCGCACGTGACGGCCGATCGCCCCGGGCCCGCTCAGCTCCCGGCCACCGGCGCGTCCGCCGACGCCGCCGCGGCCAGGACCGCCCGCAGCTCCAGGATGCCCTCGCGCCAGGCCGGACCGCTCTCCGTCTCGTCCCACAGCTCCGCGAGCTCCGACTCCGCCGCCACCACCCGGTCGAGCGCCGCCACCGCGAGCGTGCGCAGCTCGGCGGCGAGCGGCGGTATCGGCTCCTTCGGCCCGTAGGCCGTGGTCACCGCCGCCCCGCCCGGGCACTGCGCCGCCACCAGCGCGGCGGCGGCGACCGCCTCCACCGCCTCGTCGGAGTCCAGGAACTCCTCCGCCCCGACGGCGCACAGCAGCGCGGACCGGAGCAGCGCCTCGCGCTCGCCCGGCGCCGCATCGTCCAGACCGCCGCCGAAGTCCGCCGCCGAGTCGTTGTCGAAGTGCCCGATGTCCCAGGTGCCCATGCCGATCCCCTCACGCCTCTCGTGTTCGTGTGCGTCGCATGCTTGCACGCCCCACTGACAATCCGCCGGGCCGCCGGATAATCGCTGGTCACCACGGGTGGGGGTGGGGCAGAGTGCCCCCATGACCACCACTCAGGGACTGGACCGGGACGGCTGCATCGCGCGGGAGGGCTCGCTGGACCGCGTGCCGCCCGCGTTCGCGCCGGTGGTCGCCGCCGCCCGCGAGCGGATCGCCGCGGCCTTCGGCCCCGACCGGCTGCACAGCGCCTACCTCTACGGCAGCGTCCCGCGCGGTACCGCGACCCCCGGCGTCTCCGACCTCGACCTGCTGCTCGCCCTGCACCACGAGCCCACCGCCGCGGACCGGGCCGGGGCGGACGCCCTCGAAGCCGCGCTCGACGGCGAGTTCGCGCAGGTGAACGGGGTCGGCGTGGTGCTCGCCGGCACGGACACCCTGCTGAGCGAGCTCGAACGCCACGACCTCGGCTGGTTCGTCGCCTGTCTCTGCACCCCGCTGCTCGGCGAGGACCTCGCCGCCCGGCTCCCCCGCTACCGCCCCACCCCGCTGCTCGCCCGGGAGACCAACGGCGACCTCGCCCTGTTCCTGCCGCGCTGGCGCGAACGCCTGGCCGCCGCCGACACCGCCGCCGACCCCGAGGCCGAACTGCGCCGCCTCGCCCGCGCCGTCTCCCGCCATCTCGTCCGCACCTGCCTCACCCTGGTCATGCCCCGCTGGGGCGGCTGGACCAGCGACCTCGCCGCCTCCGCCGAGGTCTTCGCCGGCTACTACCCCGAGCGGGCCGCCCAGGCGCGCCTGGCCGTCACCGTCGCCCGCACCGCCGCCACCACCGCCGCCGCCGACCGGGCCGCCCTCACCGTGCTGGTCGACGACCTGGGCCCGTGGCTCGCCGCCGAGTACGCCGCCGTCCACGGCACGAAGGCGCCCCGCCCGTGACGGCGCCGGAACACCCGCTGCTCCGCGAGGTCTTCCCGGACCTGCTCGGCGAACTGGTCGACCTCCTGGAGGAGGAGGGCGAGCACGAACTGGCCGTCGCCGCCCGGGGCTTGCGGCTGGTCGCCGAGTGCGGCTGCGGTGACGGCTTCTGCCAGAGCTTCAGGACGGAACCACGCCCGGACGGTCAGCCCTACGGCCCGGACCACCGGTGCGTCCCGCTCTCGCCGGCCCACGGCATGCTCGTCCTGGACGTCGTCGGCGGGCGGATCGTGTACGTCGAGGTCCTCGACCGGGAGCCGCTCCGGGACACCCGCCCCGGCCGGGGCTGAACTCCCCGTCGCCGGCCGGGCCTCAGTCCACGCACGGGATCCCGCCCGCCTTCACCGCCGGGCCCTGCATCGGCAGCCCCGCCGCCGGGTCGGCGGACGGATCGCCGGCCGCGGCGGCCGAGGGGACGGCCGTCGGCGCCGGGGTGCGGGAGACGGCGAGGGTGAGCAGGATGCGCCCCGCGGGGACGGCCGACGAGAAGGAGGCGTTCACCCCGTAGCGGGCGGCGAGGTGCTGTGCGTCGGCCTTGGCCCCGGACCCGTACGCGACGGTGGTGGCCCGGGTCCTGGCCGGGGCGTCGCCGATCCGGCCCGCCTGGTAGCCGAGTTCGGCCAGCGCCCTGGACTCGCCGGCCGCCGCGCCCGCCCCCGCGGCCGCGTTGACGTCGACCACCGCCTTGGGCGCCGTGCTCGGGGTGGCGGAGGGCGACGGGGCCGGTTCGCCCGGCCCGTCCCCGGCCGGCGCGGCGGCCGGCGGGGCCGGCGCCGGCTCGTGGTTGAAGAGCTGCCGGACGATCTTCCTGATCAGGTCCGGGTTGACGGTGTTGACCTCCTGCCCGCCGACCGTCCTGAAGCCGCTGATCGGCAGGGTGTTGAACTCCACGTTGCCGCCGGTCAGGTTGGGCGCCTGCTGGGCGAAGTCGAGGATGTTCCACTCGTTGTCGATGACCACGTCCTTCTTCACCACCGCGAACAGCTTCTGCATCTGCCCGAGGTCGTTCAGGATGCCCTGCTGCTTGAGCTTGTACTCGACGGAGGAGAGGAACGCCTGCTGCCGGTGGGTGCGGTCGAGGTCGCCGTTGGTGAGGTGGTGGCGCTGGCGGACGAAGGAGAGTGCCTGCGCGGCCTTGAGGGAGCTGATCCCGGCCGGGAGCTTGAGGCCGGTGCCGCCGCCCTCGTGGGCGGCGGTCCGGGCGATGATCGGGTCGTCCACCGGGTGGTTGAGGCAGACCTGGATCGGCTCGACCGCCTTGGCGATGTCGTAGAAGCCGATCAGGTTCACCTCCGCGAAGTGGTCGATCGGGACGTCCAGGAGGCTCTGCACGGTCTGGATGGTGGCCGAGCGGCCGGCCTCGCGGCTCTGCCGCTCCAGCAGCGCCTTGGAGAGCCCCTTGCCGGCCAGCTTCTGCTCGGCGGCCTCCTTGGCGATGCCGTACGCCTCCTTGATCTTGTGCATCCTCCCGTCCGCGCCGACGGTCTGCACGTAGTCGTCGCGCGGGACGGAGAGCGCGGTGACCTTGCCGCCGTTGGCCGGGATGTGCAGCACGATCAGGGCGTTGGTGTTGTACCCGCCGATCCCGCTGGAGCCGGCGTGCAGTTCGTCCTCGACGAACTGCTTGGGCAGGTCGTTGCCGTCCATGTCCTTGCGGCTGTCCAGGCCGATCAGCAGCAGGTTGACGGACTTGTCGAGGTGCGGCGGGGCGTTCTTCTTGGCCTCGCTCAGCGCGGAGGACTTGACCATGCCGTCGTCCAGGCTGCGGTACTCGTACCAGGTGAAGCCGCTGGCGCCGAGCACGGCGACCGAGACGGTGCAGGCCAGGGTGCGCCCGGCGACGGTCAGCGGGGCGGCGGCGCGGCGCGCGGCCTGCCCGCGCTGACCGCGGCCGCCGGTACGGCTGTTGCCGCGCTCAGCCACGGCGGCCCCTTCCGACCGGGGCGGCCGTCCGGCCGGTTCGTCGGCGCTGCGGCACCACCCGGCGGCGGGTCGGCACGGCGCGGACCGCGACCACGGCGAACGCCACCGCGACGGCCGCGGCCATCACCGGGAAGGCTCCGACCACCCAGCGCAGCGCGCCGGTGCCGAGGTTCTTCCCCTGGTACGTCCCGGGGTGCGCGAGGTACTCGACGCCCGAGGCGGTGAGCAGCACCACGACCGGCGCGGCCGTCACCACCCACCACCGGCCCGCCCGGCTGCACAGCAGTGCGGCGGCCGCCGTCCCGAGCACCGAGCCCACCGCGAAGAGGAGGCTGACGCCCGGTCCGTCGACCTCGTCCGCGACCGCTCCGAGCAGCGGCAGCCCGACCGCCGAGAGCACGGCCGCCGTCCCGCCGCGACGACGCGCCTGCTGGCGGCGGCGGGCCGCCCCGGGGCGCGGTGTCCGGGCCGCCCCGGGCGCCGCGGGGCTCCCCGGTCCGCCCGCACCGGCCGCCCGGGAGCGCTGCGCGGGCAGGGCGCGGTCCTCGGTGCGCGGTCCCGCGTCCTGGTACGGCGTTCTCGCCCGCTGACCGGCCATGCGCACTTCCCTCGATCGTTGCGGCCGCGGCGGAGCGATCGCGCCGCCGCGCGTGCCGGGACGCCTTCGGTCCTGGTGGCGTCCTGGTGGGGACCCCAACCTCTACATCGCTGTAGAAGATGGCCTGAGCATACGAACCCATTTCAGCAAAGTCATCCGCCGTCACCCGGCGGCGACGAACCGCCTGGTGGGCCGTCGTTAGGATGGTCACGATCCCCGCCGCGTCGGCACACCATCAGGAACGCATCAGAGGAGCAGAGCGTCACCATGTTTGAGAGTCTGAAGAACCTCGCGGACAAGGCCACCGACCTCGCCCGCGAGCACGGCGACGTGATCGGGCAGGGCCTGGACAAGGTCGGCGACGCGATCGACGACCGCACGGACGGCAAGTACAGCGGGCAGATCGACACCGGCGTCGAGAAGGCGAAGGACTTCCTGCGCAACCTCGACGGCGACCAGAAGCCCGCCGAGTAACCTGCCGCAGGGAGCGATCAGCCGCACGGCGCTCGAACGGGCGCACGAGCGAACGGGGAGGGGCGGCAGCGGTGAGCGAGGAGAAGAAGGGGTCCGGCCGGGGACGCTGGCTGGTGATCGGCGTCGTGGTGGTGGCCGGACTGGGTCTCGTCCGCGGCAACGGCCACGACGGCGCGGCCTCCGCCGACCCCTCCCCGACCGCCGCCTCCGGCCCCTCCCCGGGCGCCGCACCGTCGGCCGGCTCCTCCGCTCCGCCGTCGAAACCCTCGAAGCCCTCGGGCCGCTACGACCCGGCCGACTACGCGGCACCGGTCCGCCAGTACGCCGCCGAGGCCGGGGTCAACCCGCAGCTGCTGATGGCGATCCTCTACAACGAGGCGTACAAGCCGCACGACCCCGAACTCGAACGGGCCTGGCAGCGCGGCAAGCCGGACGCCTCGTTCGGCATCGCCAACATGCACCGGGCCGCCTTCGACGACACCAAGCCCGGCCGCCCGTTCGCCTCCCGGCAGTGGGAGGAGCTCCCGGACGACCGGAACCTGGCCGTCCAGGCGGCCGCCTGGCACCTGCACGACCTCGCCGCACAGCTGCCCGCCCGCCCGGGCGTGCAGCTCACCCGGGACGAGCTGGTCGCCCTCGGCTACAACGCGGGCGCGGGCAACATGCTGGCCTTCGCCCGGGGCGTCAAGATCGGCTCCCAGGCGCAGTCCTACCTCGACCGGCTGCGCGACAACTGGTCGAAGTCCGGCGAGGCCGTGGCCTGACAGCCTCCGGTGGTCAGCTGACGCCGATCCGGGCGGACCAGACCCTCCGCCAGGCCAGCGCGTCGGCGACCCCCTCGGCGATGCCGCGCCGCGGCTGCCAGCCGAGCAGGTCCCGTGCGGTGTCCACGACGGCGTAGCAGCCGATCACGTCCCCGGGCCGCGGGCCCGCCTCCCGCACCTCCAGGCCGGTGCCGACGGCCTGTTCGAAGGCGGCGATCAGTTCCCGCACGGTGGTCCCGTCCCCGGTGCCGACGTTGATCACCCGGTAGCGGTCCGCCACGCCAGGGGCGATCACCTCGTCGAACCGGAGCAGCGCCGCGACGTGCGCCTCGGCGAGGTCCTGGACGTGGATGTAGTCGCGGATGCCGGAGCCGTCGCGGGTCGCCCAGTCGGTGCCGGTCACGGTGAACGGGGTGCCCGTGGTGTGCGCCTCGATCAGCTTGCCGAGGGCGTGGGTGGGCCGGAGGTCCTGGAGGCCGGTGCGCAGCTGCGGGTCGGCGCCGATCGGGTTGAAGTAGCGCAGGGCGATGACCCGCTGGCGCTCGGCGCCCTCGCCCCGGGTCCAGTCCTGGAGGACCTGCTCCATCATCTGCTTGGTGCGCGCGTACGGGCTCCCGGCGTCGACCGGGCTGCTCTCGTCGACCCGGGCGTCGGGGGTGGGGGCGTAGATCGAGGCGGAGCTGCTGAAGACGACCCGGGTGCAGCCGTGGCGCTGGAGGGCCTCCAGGAGTTCGACGGTCTTGGCGACGTTCTCCCGGTAGTAGTACAGCGGCTTGGCCACCGACTCCGGTACGACGATCTTCGCGGCGCAGTGCACGGTGGCGTCGATGTCGGGGTGCTCGGCGAAGATCCGGTCGAGCAGGGCCGCGTCGGCGATGTCGCCCCGGTAGAAGACCCGGTCCGCGACGAACTCGGTCCGGCCCCGGGACAGGTCGTCCAGCACGACCGGGGTGATCCCCCGGTCGAGCAGGGCGGAGGCGACGGTGCTGCCGATGAAACCCGCGCCGCCGGTGATCAGGACCTTCTTCATGCGCGGACGCTCCCTTGCGGTCGTCCGGGCGCCCGGTGGCGCCCGGTGACCGGAAGGGACGTCGGTTCGCACCCGGCCGGTTCCACCGCGGGTGCGTCCCCGTTCCCGGGGCGGGCGGTGCCGGGCGACTCAGCCGCGGTGACGGCGCAGCCAGAGCCCGGTGGCGACCAGGACGACGGCCGCGCAGGCGGTGCCGATGGCCGCCCAGGCAGTGGCGTCGGAGGTGGTCGCGTGGGCGGGGCCGGGCGAGGCCTCCCGGGCGGAGACCGGGGCGGCGGTGGTCCCCGTCGCGCCGGTGCTCTCCCGGAGCGGGGCGGGGGTCACCCCGGCGGACCGCGGCGAGGTTTCGGACAGCGCCGTGGGGGGCGCCGGGTCCGCGATCTCGACGGTGTCGACGTCGAGCTCGCGCTCGCCGTGCCCGAGGGCGGGGAAGGCGCAGTCCACCGTCACCCGCCAGTGCCCGACCGGGAGGACCTCCCGGGTGGTGTACGTCCCCGGGCGGCCGGGGACGGTGACCAGGCGCCAGGGCCCGACGGTGCGGCCGTCGGAGGCCGTCGCGAGGAGCGTGCCGGCGAACTCCCCGGTCACCGGGTCGTGGTCGTTCTCCCAGGTGGCGACGGTGCTGACACGGCCGTTCTGCTGGCCGGTGACGTCCAGGTGGACGCTGTCGCCGTGGGCGGCGGCGGGTACGGCCGCGGACAGCAGGGCCGCGGCGGTGAGGGCGCGGGCGGCGTGGTGGGGGCGGGTTCGCATACGGGAGGGTCCTCGGGGCGGTGGGGGGGGGCAGGGACGC
>NZ_JBHXEM010000157.1:0-17910 GCF_042724755.1 Kitasatospora sp. NPDC127067
CACCCGCCGCCGCGGCGCCCCGCCCCCCCGCCCCGCCCCGCCCCCCACCCCCCGCCCGCCCGGCCCCCCCCCCCCCGGGGGCCCCCCCCCCCCCGGGATGGGGCCCCCCGGGGCCGGGGAGGCGATCCGGGAAGGACGCTCGGCTCAGGCGGGACGCTCCCCGAGCGTCTCCTCCACCGTCCGCCGCGGGGTCGCCGCACCGGGCGGGCCGTAGCCGGCCCGCAGCACCAACTGGACGTGGCCCGGACCGGCGGCCGGGTCGCGCAGCGCCCAGCGAATGTCCGGCCACTCGATCGCCTGGTGCCAAATGGTCAGCCGGACGCCGTGCACCGTGGCCAGCAGCCAGACCCGCTCCAGCGCCTGCCCGGTGCGCAGCCAGTCCAGCGGGCCGTCGCCGGGAGTGGTGAGGGTGCACAGCTGGGGCAGCGCCTCGAACCGCCGGGAGGGCTGCGCGAGCGCCTCCGGCGGACGGCCGGCGAACTCGCGCATCGGCACCCGGGCGTCGTGGTCCTGCGGGCCGAGCGCGGCCTGCGGGATGCCGTCCTCGGCGGTGCCGTCGTCGGACCGCAGCCAGGCGCGGGACTCGGCGACGCGGGCCGGGTCGGCGGCGATGCGGCGCTCGGCCTCGGCGGTCAGCGCCTGCACCCGCCGTACGCCGTCCTCCTCCAGTGCGGCGAGCGCGACGCCCTCCTCGCGGGCGGCGGCCATCAGCTCGCCGATCACCGCCTCGGGGACGTCGCGCTGGGTGAAGGGCTCGCGGCTGGAGTGCCGGGCGGCGATCGCGGGGTAGAGGTCGCGGCCGAAGGGCGTCTCCTCGACGGCCGGCCGGGAGAGGTCGAGCACGGCGAGCAGGCCGGGCTCGGCGGCCTCCGGCAGCAACCGGACCTGCGGTTCCCGGTCCAGCCGCCCGGCCGCCACCCGCAGGTTGAACACGGCCGCGCCGACCGCGATGTGCACCGCGGCGCCGACCGGGTCGGCCAGGGGTACGGAACGCCCGGTCTCGGCGTGCACGGCGAGCCCGCGCCCGTCCGGGGTCGGCGCGAAGCGCCAGGGCTGGCTGTTGTGCAGCGAGGGCGCCGCGCCGCCGGCCGCGGCGAGCAGGCGCAGGTCGGCCGCGCTGAGCATCTGGGTGAGAGCCGGGTCGAGCGTCATGGCGATCCACTCCTTCAACCGCGAGGCTTCGGCTTCAACCGCGGGGTTCGGCTGCACGGGGCCCGCGGGTCCCGCTGCTTACGAGCGTGCGCGCCCCGACCGGTCCGGGGACAGGGCCCTTGGACCCGTCCTCGCGGCCGCCGGGCCGGGGCCTCCCGCTCGGGAGGCCCGGGCGGGAAGCCGTCGGGCCCGTCCGGTGGATCGGGACGGGGGCGGATCCACCGGACGGGCCGTCCATCACCCGTGCGGGACGACCGCGACGGGGGCCTCGGCGTGGTGCAGGACGGCGTGCGCGACCCGGCCGAGCCGGGGCCCGAACTCGACCGGGCGGCGGCCCCGGCCGACCACGACCAGCGCGGCGCCGGCGGAGACCTCGACCAGGGCGCGGGCGGCGCCGATCTGCACGTCCTCGACCACCTCCACCTCCGGGTGCTGCTCGCGCGGACCGGCCAGGGCGAGCGAGAGCAGCTTGGCCTCCAGCGCCTCCAGCTGGGCGAGCTCGGCCGCCGGGACGGCGCCGCCCGCGTAGCCGAACACCGGCGGCAGCTCCCAGCCGTGCACCGCCCGGACCCGGGCGCCGCGCAGGGCTGCCTCGCGGAAGGCGAAGTCGAGCACCTCGGTCTCGGGGGTGTGGGCGTCGACGCCGACCACCACCTCGCCCGCGGCGGCCTCGCCCTCCTCGCGCACCACGACCAGCGGCACGGTGCTGCGCCCGGCCACCGACATGCTGACCGAGCCCAGCAGCAGGCCGGTGAAGCCGCCGCGGCCGCGCGAGCCGAGCACCAGCAGCTCCGCCTCCGCGGCGGCGGCCAGCAGGCCGTCCACCGGTGCGTCCAGGACGGCGTCGGTCTCCACGGCCAGGTCGGGGTGCAGGGCGCGGATGTCCTCGGCGGCCTCGGCGAGGGTGCGACGGACGGCCTCGGGCAGGTCGTCCGCCTCGGCGAAGGAGGACACGCCGTCGGTCAGCCACGGCCAGGCGTGCACCAGGCGCAGCGAGGCGCCCCGGCGCACCGCCTCGGCGGCGGCCCAGTGGGCGGCCGCGGCGCTCTGCGGCGATCCGTCGACCCCGGCCAGCACGGTTGACGTCATGACTGTTCCTCCACACTGTCGACAGGTCGTCGACGCTCGGCGGTTCGGTGCGGGCCGCGGTGTGCTCTGACGCCCCGTCCGCTCCTCCCCCACCCTGGCAGCGACGCGCGGCCCGGCGGCAGAGGCCTCAGGACCCTGCGCGGCGGGACGAAAGGCCCGCCCGACGGAGCCTACGGCCGACCCCGCCGTCCCCACCACCGACACCGGGGCACTACCGTGAACACGGCAATCCCGCTGGTCGGACGGCACCCGAGTCGGGTCGGGCGGTGGGAGCGGCCGTCCGCGGGGCGGACGGGGCGCGTCCGGACGGTGGACGGGCCGGTCAGGGCAGCACGACGAGGAGGACAGCGGTGGGCGGAGCGGACGGCAGCGCGGCGGGTGGCGGCGCGCGGATGCCACGGCTGCGCCTGGACGAGCTGCTGGAGGAGCTCCAGTGGCGGATCGACGCGGCGCGCGGCACCCAGAACCGGGTGCACAGCCTGTTGGAGGCGGTGCTGGCGGTCGGGCGGGAGCTGGATCTGGCGCAGGCGCTCCACCGGATCGTGGAGGCCGCCGCCGATCTGGTGGACGCCCGGTACGGGGCGCTCGGGGTGATCGGGCCGGACGGGCACACGCTGTCGCAGTTCCTGACGGTGGGCCTGACGGAGGAGGAGATCGCCGAGATCGGCCCGCCGCCGTCGGGCCGGGGCATCCTGGGCGAGCTGATCCGCGAGCCGCGGCCGCTGCGCTGCCCGGTGCTGTCCGACCACCCGGCCTCGGTGGGCTTCCCGTCGAACCACCCGCCGATGCACACCTTCCTGGGGGTGCCGGTGCGGGTGCACGGCGAGGTGTTCGGCAACCTCTACCTGACGGACAAGCGCGGTGGGCTGGACTTCGACGAGGACGACGAGGCGGTGATCTCCACCCTCGCGGTCGCGGCCGGTGTGGCGATCGACAACGCCCGGCTGTACGAGGAGGCGCAGCTGCGTCAGCGCTGGCTTCGGGCGAGCACCGAGATCACCCGCAGTCTGCTGTCGGGGGCGCCGCGGCTGGAGGTGGTCGAGCTGATCGCCCGTCGGGCGCGGGAGATCTCGGGCGCCGAGCTGGCGGACGTCTCGGTGGCGCTGGCCGGTCCGGAGGAGCGGGCCGAGGAGTTGACGGTGGAGGTCGCGCTGGGTGGCACGCCGTCCGCGCGGCTGGGGGTGACGGTTCCGGTGGACGGCACGCTGTCGGGCGCCGCGTACGCCTCCGGCTCGCCGGCCACCAGTGACGAGCTGGCCTGCGACACCCGTTTCCCGGCCGGTCCGGCGGGCCGCTTCGACGGGCTGGGCGCGGCGGTGGCGGTGCCGCTGGGTACGGGTGCCGGGTACGGGCGGGGCGTGCTGCTGCTGGCCCGGGCGCAGGGGCAGCCGGCGTTCGGGCCGGAGGAGACCGGTCCGCTGCTGGGCTTCGCCGACCAGGCGGCGCTGGCCCTGGAGCTGGCCGAACGGCGGCGTGACGCCGAGCAGTTGAACCTGTTGGAGGACCGCGACCGGATCGCCCGGGACCTGCACGACCTGGCGATCCAGCGGCTCTTCGCGACCGGGATGACGCTGCAGAGCGCGGGCCGGCTGATCGAGAGCCAGGCCGCGGCGGACCGGGTGGCCCGGGCGGTGGCCGACCTGGACGAGACCATCAAGATCATTCGCTCGACCATCTTCGGTCTGCGCGCCCACAGCGAGCCGGACCGCGGCCTGCGCGCCCGCGCCACCCGGGTGGTCACCGACGCCCAGGGTCCGCTCGGCTTCCCGCCCCGGCTGAGCATGGAGGGCCTGCTGGACACCGACGTGCCGCAGGAGCTGGCCGGGCACGTGGTCGCGGTCCTCGCCGAGGCGCTCAGCAACGCCGCCCGGCACGCCAAGGCGTCCCGGGTCGAGGTGACGCTGCGCGCCCTGGCCGGGCGGGTGGCGCTGAGCGTGACGGACGACGGCGTCGGCGTGCCCGAGGGCGGGCGGCGCAGCGGGCTGCGCAACCTGGCCGAGCGCGCCGACCGGGTCGGCGGCTCCTTCACCGTCGACCCGGCCGAGGGCGGCGGCACCCGGCTGGTCTGGGAGGCCCCGATCGGGTCCTGAGGGCCTCCCGCCACCCGCCTCCCGTCAGCCGTCAGCCGTCAGCCGTCAGCCGTCAGCCGCGCAGGGTGGGCAGGGTGCGCAGGAAGCCGAGGAGGTGGCTGTTGAACTCCTCCGGCCGTTCCATGTTGGGGTAGTGCCCGGTGCCCTCGACGATCACCGCGCGGCCTTCGACGACGGTGCGCACGACCCGTTCGGCCAGGTTGATGTGGTCCACGGAGTCGATGCCGCCGTTGATCGCCAGCAGCGGGACGGTGATCCCGGTGAGCCGCTTCCAGGTGTCGGTCACCGGCACCAGGTACTGGGGCTCGTCGGGGGTGTGCTTGGCGACGGTGCTCCGGGTCATCTCCTTGAGCCGGCGCACCACCTCCGGGTCGACCTCGTCCAGGCGGCGGTGCGGCCCGGAGGCGAGGCTGGTGAAGGAGTCGAGCCAGGCCTCGGCGTCGCCCTCGGCGAGCGCGGCGGTCTGGTGGGCGGCGAGTTCGCCGAGCCACGGGTCGGTGAACTCGGATTCGCTGGTGCCGTTGCCGCTGATCACCAGCGCGCGGACCAGCTCGGGGTGTTCGAGGGCGAGGTCGAGGGCGATCGTCCCGCCCATGGAGAGCCCGATCACGGTCACCGGGCCCAGGCCGAGGTGGCGCAGCAGGTCCGCCAGGTCGTCGGCGGGGCGGAAGGGCCGGCCGGCGTTGTCGGAGGCGCCGTGGCCGCGGGTGTCCGGGGCGATCACCCGGTATTCGGGCAGCAGGGCGGGGAGTTGGTCGGCCCAGCTCCGGCGGTCCAGCAGGCCGCCGTGCAGCAGCACCAGGGGTTCGCCCGTACCGGCGTCGAGGTAGGCGAGGCGGCCGTGGCCGCTGTCGAAGGAACGCAGGTCAAAGGTCTGTTCGGGGGAATCGGAGTACGTCATGACGAAAATTTTAGGTCGGTCGACCTATATTTGTCTCCATGAGCCCCACATCCGTCCCAGAACTCTCCCCGCACCCCACCTTCCCCTCGGACCGCCTCAGCCACAACCCCGACGGCCCCGTCCTGCTGGTCGGCGGCTACGGCACCGTGGGCGGCGAACTCGCCCGACTCGCCTCCCCCACCTGGCCGTTGCTGCTCACCGGCCGTTCCGAGCAGCGCGGCGCCGCCCTCGCCGCCGAACTGGACGACACCACCGTCCGCCGCTGGGACCTCGCCGACCCCGAGCCGTTCACCGCCGCCGTACGGGCCGTGGTCGGGGTGGTCAACGACCCGGACGACCGGGTGCTGCGGGCCGCCGTCCGCGCGGGCGTCCCGTACGTGGACGTCACCCGCTGGACCGCCCGGCTCCAGCGCGCGGCCACGCTCGCCGCCCTGCTGCGCCCGACCGCCCCGGTGCTGCTCTCCTCGGCCTGGATGGGCGGGGTGACCAGCCTGGTCGCCGCCGCCCTGGCGGACCGGCTGGGCGGGGCCGAGCGGATCGAGACCGCCATCCGCTGGGACCTCGCGGACCGGGCCGGCGCCGACTCGGTGGAGTTCATGGACCGCCTGGGACTCGACTACGAGGTGATCGAGGACGGCCGGCGCCGCTCCGTCGCCCCGCTCAGCCGCCCGCGGACCGTCCGCATCGGCGACACCCCGACCCTGGTCGCCGGGATCGACACCCCCGAGCAGTTCACCCTCCCGCTCACGCTGGGCGCCACCACCGCCGCCACCCGGATCGGCTTCAGCTCCCGCTCCTCCACCACCGCCCTGCTCGCGGCCCGGCACGCCGGCTTCTTCCGCTGGGGCCGCGGCGACCGCTGGGAGCCGGCCCGCCGCGCCCTGCTCCACTCCCCCGGCGAGGGCGGCACCGCCCTGCTGCGCACCGACGTCGCCTCCGGCGGACGCGCCCTCACCGCCACCGTCGAGGACCGGGGCGGCCAGGCCCGGCTCACCGCCGTCGGCGCCCTGCTGGCGCTGCGCCGGGCGCTCGGCACGGACGGCGCCCCGCCGCCCGCCGGGGTGGCCTTCCCCGAGCAGACCCCGCGCCCCGGGCAGGTCCTGGAGGACCTGGCGGCCCTGGGCGTCACCGTCACCGTCACGGCCACCGGGGCCGACGGGCGGCGCGGCACGGCGGCGGCGGCATGAGCAGCGTCCGGGGCCTGAGCGGCAAGGGCGCCCAGCGGCGGGAGCAACTGCTGGACACCGCGGAGGAGTTGCTCGTCACCGCGGGCGGCACCGAACTGTCCATGCGAGCGGTGGCCGCCGCCGCGGGCGTCCGCCTCGGCCACCTCCAGCACTACTTCCCGACCCACGCCGAGCTGGTGGCCGCCGTGCTGGAGCGCGTCCTCGCCCGCTCGGTGGAACGGCTCGCGCCGCTGCTCGACCCGGGCCGCGACGAGGACGCCCTGCTCGGCGAACTGCTCGCCGAGCAACAGGACGTGCGCCTGGTCCGCCTGTTCGCCGAGCTGTGGGCGCTGGCCGCCCGCGACCCCTCGGTGGCCGCCACCGTCCGGGCCTTCTACGACCGCTACCAGGAGCTGGTCGCCTGCTTCCTCGCCGAACGCCAACCAACCCTGACGGAGGAGGAACGGCACGCCCGCGCCCAGGTGTTCGTCATGCTGATCGAGGGCGCCTCGCTCTTCCGCTCCGGCCTGGCCGGCACCGCGGACGCCGCGGCGGACGCCGAACTCCTGCGCACCGCCCTGGCGTTGCTGGGGCCATGAGGACGCCTCGGGGCCGCCGGCTCAGGCCAGGCACCGGCCGATGACCAGTTCCGGGCGGATGCGGATGCGGACCGTGCCGCCCGGATCGGCCGTCCTGGCCGCCGGGCGGACCTGCGCGCGGCCGAGGACGGTGACGAACCAGCCGGAGCCGTCCCGGCCGTCCACCTCGTCGGCCTCGAAGGCGATCACCGCGCCGTCCACCGCCCGGGCCAGTTCGGAGCCGGCCGGTGCCGAGAGCAGCACACCGCCGGGGCCCAGCCGGAACGGCACCGGCAGGACGGCCGGGAGGGCGTCGACGGTGTAGACCACCCGGCCGACGTCGGCCCGGGCCAGCAGCTCCAGCGACCGCTTCCGGTCGAGTTCGCGCAGTTCCGGCAGGTCGGGCCGGTCCTGCGGAACAGGGCGGCCGGACGGAACGGGCCGGTCGAACGGAGCGGGGCCGTCGTACGCGACGGCCGGGACGGGCCGGTCGAACGGACCGGGCGGGTCGTACGGGACGGGCCGGGGGGACGGGACGTGGTCGCGGTTCATGCGAGCGATGCTCGCCCGGGCCCGGGCCGGGCCGCGAGGGCCGATGGTCCCGGCCGGGCCCGGCGAGAGCCCCGCCCGGCGGGCCGTCGGCCCCGGGCCCCAGGCCCGGGGCCCGGGGCCGAAGGATCGTTCGGCCCCGAACGGCACTGCACCGCACCGAACGGGCACCGACAGTGCCGAACGGCCGGGCTCAGCCCCGGCCGGTGCGCAGCACGGAGGGCTGCGCGGCCGCGGAGGCCTGGCGCAGCTCGGTGGCGATCAGGGCGGCCTGCACCCGCCGCTCGACGCCGAGCTTGGCGAGCAGCCGCGACACGTGGTTCTTGACGGTCTTCTCTGCGAGGTAGAGCCGCTCGCCGATCTGCCGGTTGGTCAGGCCCTCGCCGATGAGTTCGAGGACCTCCTGCTCGCGCGCGGTCAGGCCCGGTCCGGTGGTGACCGGCTGGGCGGGTTCGGCGTCGCTGCGCAGGCGGTTCAGGAGGCGGGTCGCGGCGCCGGGGTCGAGCATCGAGCGGCCGGAGGCGACGGTGCGGACGGCGGCGACCAGGTCGGTCCCGCTGATCTGCTTGAGCACGTACCCGGCGGCGCCCGCCATCACGGCGTCCAGCAGGGCCTCCTCGTCGTCGAAGGAGGTCAGCATCAGGCAGGCCAGCCCGGGCATCCGCGAGCGCAGCTCACGGCAGACCGAGACGCCGTCACCGTCGCCCAGCCGGACGTCCAGCACGGCCACGTCGGGCCGCAGCGCGGGCACCCGGACGAGCGCCTGCTCGGCCGTCGCCGCCTCCCCGACCACTTCCAGGTCCGGCTCGCAGTCCAGCAGGTCGTGCACCCCGCGGCGCACCACCTCGTGGTCGTCCAGCAGGAACACCCGGACCGGCGCCGGGGCCCCGGCACCCTCCGTCTTGGTCGCCATCACGCGGCTCCACCTTCGTCGCACCCCCGCACACTCCCAGCGGGGCCCAGGGCATCATCCCCCGGACCCGGCCGCGGCCCCAGGGCCCAACGGCCCCATTCCGGCCGGGCCACACGGCCCGGGCCGGGCCGGGGCCGGTCCCGCGGGTCTCTTCCGGTCCGCCGGGCCGCTCGGGAGGCGCGCCGGCGGAAGCGTCCTCAGCGCCCCTGCCGCCGTACGTTCCCGAGCCCCATCAGCAGGAAGGCGAGCGCGATGCCCGCGCCGCTGACCGCCGCGAGCACCACCCGGGGCACGACCTCGCCGCCGCCGGACACCAGGATGGCGACCGCCCCGAGCGAGGCGACGGCCGCGCCGACCACCAGCCACCCGGCCAGGGCCAGGGCCGGCGGCCGGTGGGAGCGCGGGGCGGGCCCCACGTCCAGGGCGGCCCAGCGGGCCGCGGTCTCCTTCACCTCCCGGCGGCGGTCCCACAGGGCCCGCAGCCGCAGCGCCGTGCCGCCGACCAGTCCGGCGAGCGCGATCTGTGCGGCGGGCCGCCAGTCCGGCACGACGAGCAGCAGCCCGCCCGCGAGCGCGAGCCCGGCCCACCACAGCACGCACGCCGCGGCGGCCGTACGGGTGGAACGGGGCCGGTCGGCGCCGGCCTGGAGGTCGGCGATGGCGGGCAGGTACCAGACACAGCCGCTCGCGGTGAGGGCGGCGGTGCCGATGGCGAGAACGGTGTGGTTCACGACCCGGCCTTCCTGGTCACGAAGGGGTGAGGAGGGGAGAAGCGGAGGGATGGGCCGTCCCCGCCCGCCCGGGGGCAGCGACGCGGGCGGGGACGGCGTTCGAGGGGCGGGGCTCAGCCGCCCGAGGAGGGTGAATCGGTGGACGCGGCGGCCTCGGAGGGCGGGGCCTTGACCGCGACGGCGGCGGCCGCCCGGTCCGCCCGGCTCAGCGGCCGGTCGTACTTCGTCGGCTCCACGTCGCCCAGGTGCGTGGCGGGCTTCCCGCTGTGCGCCAGGACGTCCATGGCCGCGATGTCCGGGTGGTGGAGGTCGAAGGCCGGGGATTCGGAGCGGATCCGCGGCAGCTTGACGAAGTTGTGCCGCGGCGGCGGGCAGGAGGTGGCCCACTCCAACGAGCGGCCCCAGCCCCACGGGTCGTCCTCGGTGACCTTCTCGCCGTACTTGGCGGTCTTCCAGATGTTGTAGAGGAACGGCAGGATCGACAGGCCGAGCAGGAACGAGCCGATGGTGGAGAAGGTGTTCAGGGTGGTGAAGCCGTCCGAGTCCAGGTAGTCCGCGTACCGGCGCGGCATGCCCTCGGCGCCCAGCCAGTGCTGGACCAGGAAGGTCGCGTGGAAGCCGACCGTCAGGGTCCAGAAGGTGATCCGGCCGAGCCGCTCGTCGAGCTTCTTGCCGGTCATCTTCGGCCACCAGAAGTGGAAGCCGGCGAACATCGCGTAGACCACGGTGCCGAACAGCGTGTAGTGGAAGTGGGCGACCACGAAGTACGAGTCGGAGACGTGGAAGTCGATCGGCGGGGCCGCGAGCAGCACGCCGGTCAGGCCGCCGAACAGGAAGGTGACCAGGAAGCCGACCGTCCAGAGCATCGGTGTCTCGAAGCTCAGCGAGCCGCGCCACATGGTGCCGACCCAGTTGAAGAACTTCACCCCGGTCGGAACGGCGATCAGGAAGGTCATGAACGAGAAGAACGGCAGCAACACCTGCCCTGTGACGTACATGTGGTGCGCCCACACCGTCACCGAAAGGCCCGCGATGGCCACCGTCGCGGCGATCAGGCCGGAGTAGCCGAACATCGGCTTGCGGCTGAACACCGGGATGACCTCGGAGACGATCCCGAAGAACGGCAGCGCCAGGATGTACACCTCGGGATGCCCGAAGAACCAGAACAGGTGTTGCCAGAGCATCGCCCCGCCGTTGGCCGGGTCGAAGACGTGGGAGCCGAACTTGCGGTCGCACTCCAGCGCCAGCAGCGCGGCGGCCAGCACCGGGAAGACCAGCAGCACCAGCACCGAGGTGAGCAGCACGTTCCAGCAGAAGATGGACATCCGGAACATGGTCATGCCCGGAGCGCGCATGCAGATGATGGTGGTGATGAAGTTGACGGCGCCGAAGATGCTGCCGAAGCCGGACAGCGTCACGCCCATGATCCACATGTCGGCGCCGACGCCGGGCGAGTGGATCGCGTCGGACAGCGGCGCGTAGAGGAACCAGCCGAAGTCGGCGGCGCCCTGCGGGGTCGCGAAGCCGGCCGCGGCGATCAGCGAGCCGAACATGAACAGCCAGTAGGACAGCATGTTCAGGCGCGGGAAGGCGACGTCCGGCGCGCCGATCTGGAGCGGCATGATCCAGTTGGCGAAGCCGGTGAACAGCGGCATGGCGAACAGCAGCAGCATCACCGAGCCGTGCATGGTGAAGGCCTGGTTGAACTGCTCGTTGGAGAGGATCTGCGTTCCGGGCCGGGCGAGTTCGGCGCGCATGACCAGGGCGAGGATGCCGCCGATCAGGAAGAACGCGAACGACGACACCAGGTACATGGTGCCGATCGTCTTGTGGTCGGTGGTGGTCAGCAGTCTGACCAGGGCCGAACCGGGCCTCCTGGCCCTGGCCGTCCCTGCTGGGAGGGCCGTTGGCGGTGAGGTGGGGTCGCCCTGTGCCTGGGTGGCGCTCAAGGACGCACTCCTTCGGAACGTCGTGCGAATGGATGGCGCTCCATGATCCGAACAGGCGCCCTCCGCACCCCAGGGCCCTTCGGCCCGCCCGCCCGGGGCCGCTGGGCCCGAGTTCCCGGGCCCCGACCGGGACCTCCCGACCGCGGACCCGGGACCTCCCGACCGGCCGCCCGGCACCTCCCGGCCGCGCGTCCGGTGCCTCCTGACCGGCCGTCGGGCGGCCGCGTGCCCGGATCGCCGCCCGCTCGGGCCGCGCTCACCGCGGCGCGGAGCCCCGGTCGAGAACCGCCGGAACGCGCCCTTCCCCACCGCCCCGTACGCCCGCCCGGCGGCGCCCCGGTCGGGCCGCCCGTCCACCCGGCCCGACCGGGCCCCGCCACCCCGGCCGACCTGCCGGAACGGCGACCGCGCAGCCGTACGGACCCCACCGTCGACCCCCCGCCGCAGGGCCCCGGCCATGGGCCCGGGGGGAGCGGAGCCGGCCGATTCCGCGGCCTTCAGCGCCGATCGGCCGTCAAGTAGCCTGCGCCCACACCGCACCGCCGCACCCGCACCCGCACCACGGCCGCCCCGCCGCCGGCAGCCCCGCCACCTGCCACCTGCCACCTGCCACCTGCCACCTGCCACACCGTTGCCGCGAACGCCCACGCCCGCACCCACGCGCACGCCTACGCCCACGCCCCGGAGGTACGCCGATGCCCCTGGCCCAGCCCGCCACCCCCGCCCGGCTGCGCTTCGCCGTCCTCGGCCCGCTCACCGGGGAGGCCGACGGCCGCCCGCTGGCCCTCGGGCCGCTGAAGCAGCGGCTGGTGCTGGCCGTCCTGCTGAGCCGCGCCAACACCGCCGTCCCGGTCGACCTGCTCACCGACGCGGTGTGGCCCGAGGAGCCGCCGCGCACCGCCCGGAAGAACCTCCAGGTCTACATCTGCACCCTGCGCACCCTGCTCGGCCGCGGGGACGGGCCCGACCGGCTGGTGCACTCGGCCGCCGGCTACCTGCTGCGGGTCGCCGAGCCCGAGTTGGACCTACTGCGGTTCCGCGCCCTGGCACGGGCCGGCCGGGCCGCCGCCGACGGCGGAGCGCTCGCCCCCGCCGCCCGGCTGCTGCGCCAGGCCCTCGACCTCTGGCAGGGCCCGCCGCTCGCCGATCTGCGCCGTTCGCCGGCCGTCGAGGCGGAGGCGGACCGGCTGGAGGCCCGCTGCCTGGGCGTCCACGAGGACTGGGCGGAGACCGAGTTGGAACTCGGCAACCCCGGGGCCGTCGCCGAGGACCTCGCCGAGCTCGCCGAGCGCCACCCGCTGCGCGAGCGCCTCCAGGCCGCCCGGATGAACGCCCTGCACCTGTCCGGCCGCCAGGCCGAGGCGCTCGCCGTCTACGACACCCACCGCCAGTTGCTCGCCCGGGAGTTGGGGCTGGAGCCGAGCCCCGCGCTGACCGCCCGCTACCGGGAGCTGCTCGCCCGCGGCCGCTCCCTGCCCACCGCCGCCCGCCCGGAGCGCGGCGCCGGGCCGAACGGCGCCGCACTGCTGCCCGCCGACACCGCCGACTTCACCGGAAGAACCGACGAACTGCGCCATCTCGTCGACGAGTTGGGTGAGGGCGGCGGGCGCGTCGCGGTGCTCTCCGGCCCGGCCGGCTGCGGCAAGACCGCGCTCGCGGTGCACGCCGGCCACCTGCTCGCCGACCGCTTCCCGGACGGCCGGGTGCTGGTCCGGCTGCGCGCCGAGGACGGCACCGCCCGCCCGCTGCCCGAGGTGCTCGCCGAACTCGCCGTCCTCACCGGCCGCCCGGGCGCCGCACCCGTCGCACCCGTCGCACCCATCGGGACCGTTCGGCTCGCCCCCGCCCAAGGCCCCGAACCCGGCCCTGAGCCCGGCCCCGGCCCCGGCGACACGGCCCGGGCGGCCGCCCTCTGGCGCGCCTCGCTCGCCGGGCGCCGGCTGCTGCTGATCCTGGACGACGCCCCGGGCGAGGCCGTGGTCCGCGAGCTGCTGCCGGGCTGCGGCCCGAGCGCCGTGCTGGTCACCTCCCGCAGCCAGCTGGCCGGCCTCGCCTCGGTGCGCCGCGTCGCCGTCCCGCCGCTCGCCCCCACCGAGGCCCTGGACCTGCTCGGCCGGATCGTCGGCACCGGCCGGACCGGCGCCGACCGCGCCGCCGCCGCCCGGATCGTGGCCGCCTGCGGGCTGCTGCCGCTCGCCGTCCGGGTCGCGGGCACCCGGCTGGCCGTGCTGCGCCATCTCCCGCTCGCCGAGTACGCGGCCCGGCTGGAGGACCCGGCGGGCGCCCTGGACGAACTGGTCGCCGGGGACGTCACCGTCCGCGCCCGGCTGGACTCCGGCTGGCGCGACCTCACCGACCGGGGACGGCTCGCCCTGGCCCGGCTCGCCGCCCTGCCGCTCGCCCTGCTCTTCACCCTCCCCGAGGCCGCCGCCGCCCTCGGCCGGCCCGAGCGGCTCGCCCTGCGCACCCTGGAGGCACTCACCGACACCGGGGCGGTGACCTCCCCCACCGGCGAGGTCACCGCCCACGCCGCCCTGTACGCCCTGCCCCGGCTCACCCATCTGCACGCCCGCGAACGCGCGGTGGAGGCCGTACGGGCGCCGGCACCGACCTGACGGCCGTACGGGCGCCGGCGCCGACCTGACGGCCGCGCGGTTCGCTCACCCCAGGGTCAGCAGGTCCAGCACGTCCGCCCGCCGCTCCCCGGGCCCCTCCTCCAGCCCGCTCAGCGCCAGCAGCACCCCCGCCGCGCCCGTGTGCAGATCGGCCGAGAAGCGCCGCAGCCTCATCCCCGGCACCAGCAGCCCCTCCGGCCGGGCCACCAGGTGCCACTGGAGCTTGCGCACCTGCCCGAGCACGGCCTCCCGCGCGGGCGCCCCGCCCAGCCGGTCCAGCGCCAGCGTCAGCCCGACCCGCCCGCGGAACAGGCCCGGCTCCCGGATGAACCCGGGCGCGCAGACCTTGCGCACGTCCGCCAGGAAGGCCTCCCCGCCCGGCAGCTCCGCGTGCTCCAGGAACTCCCGCACCACCAGCGCGATCCCACTGCTGCCCCGGTCCAGGTAGGCCAGCCGGCGCCCGGCCTCCAGCACCTGCACCGACCCGTCTGGCACCCGGACGCACCCGGCCACGGCCCGTTCCAGCGCGGTCCGCCCGGAGTCGAGCAGCCACCGCTCGCCGGTCCGCCGGTACAGCCGCAGCTGGAGCAGCGCGATCCCCGCCAGCCCGTACAGCAGCCCGGCGGCCGCCGGCTCGTCCAGCCCGGGCACCGGCTCGCCGCGCAGCACCGCGGCCAACTCCCGTGCGTCGTCGAGCGCGTGGGCCAGCTCCCGGGGTCGGTCCAGCGCCCGCGCCAGCCGCAGCCGGGCGAGCGCCGCGCCGGCCCGGCCGCCGAACAGGCCCGCCTCCCGGGCCGGGCGGGCGGTGCGGGCGCGCCCGAGCAGTTCCTCCGCCTCCTCCGTCCGGCCGATCCGGGCCAGCACCAGCGCGGTGCCGAGCGGCCCGTCGTACAGTCCGCCGGTGCCGGGGCGGTCGGCCCGCCGGCGCACCGCCGCGACCAGCCAGTCCGCGTACTCCTGCGGCCAGTCGGCGCCGGCGCGGTGCAGCGCGTACAGCACCCCCGCCGCGCCGTGCGACACGCCCGTACCGCCGTCGGCGAACCCGGCCACGTCCCCGGGGAAGAGCCGGTCCGGCCGGTCCGGGGTGGCGCCCGCGTGCAGGCCCGCGACCAGCTCCCGGCGCACCGGGTCCAGCGAGGGCCCGGCCAGCAGCTCCCGCCCGCGCCGCTCGCTCGCCGACTCCACCAGGGCCACCGCTCCAGGGCGCACCGGCCCCTCCTCCTCCCCGAGTCCGAACCACTCGCGCGCCCGCCGCTCCAGCGCCGGGAGCTTGCCCGGGTCGAGGTCGGCCAGTTCCAGCACCGGCATCAGCAGCATCAGCCAGGTGGCCCAGAGCAGCCAGCGGTCGGCCTCGGCGCCGGTCAGTCCGGGCGGGACGTGCTGTCCGGCCGCGCCGGCCACCGGCACCAGCCGGTCGTCCAGCCCGGCCGCGTACTCGAAGTCCACCAGCACCACCGAACCGTCCGGCCGGAGCACCACGTTGGACGGGTGGAGGTCCCCGAACCGCACGCCCCGCCCGTGCAGGGCGGCGAGCGCCTGTTCCAGCCCCGCCACCACCCCGCCCACCCACCGCGCGTACCGGGCGCGCTGCTCCGGTGTGCAGTTCTGGTGGACCAGCGGGTAGCGCCGGATCGCCTCGGTGAACAACTGGACGCCGTCGACGTGCTCCTGCACCAGGAAGGTGTGCTCCCACACCGTGCGCACCTCGTGCAGCCGCGGCACGCACGCCAGCCCGGCCAGCCGCTCCAGCGCCCACTGCTCGCGCCGCAGCCGGGTCAGGGCGTCCGCCCCGGCGCCGTCCAGCCCGGTGTGCGGGCGGGCCTCGCGCAGCACCACCCGCTCCCCCGTGCCGTGCCGCTCGGCGAGGTAGATCCCGCCGGCGTTGGAGAACCGGAGCACCTCGACGATCCGGTACGGCAGGTGCCCGCGGGCCGCCGCCCGGGCGGCCAGGTGCGGGCGCAGCGCGGCCGGCGGCTCGACCCACCCGGGCAGCCGGAACGCCGGCTCGCGGGGGTCGGGCACGAGCGCGCCGGACGGGTCGCGCAGGGCCGGGACGACCCGCCCGGCCGCGTCCTGGCACCACAGTTCGACGAAGGCCCCGTAGCGCGCGAACACCGGGGCGTCGCCGATCCGCAGGTCGGTGAGCACGTACGGCCCGGGGAAGCCGTCCAGCGCCCGCGCCAACTCCTCGGCCAGGGTGAGGAACTCGCCCTCCGTGGCCGGGTAGACGGTGATGAACTTGCCGCTGCTGCCGCGCCCCGCGAACTTGCCGTTCGTCACCGCCAGCGCCGCCGGGCCGCGCAGGAACTTGAACGCGACCCGGCGGTCGAGGCAGATCCGGGCGACGGCCTCCAGCGTCCGCTCGGCGCCCTCCCGCACCGCCGACACGTGCAGCTTCCAGCCCTGCTCCGGCAGCCGGGAGTCGGCCGACAGCGCCTCGGGCCGCAGCACCGTCCACAGCCCGCGCTGCTCCCGCCGCCAGCCCGCGGGCGGCTCGCCGAGGCCCAACGGGTAGCGGTTCGCCCCGTCCCGCAGCCGCCCGGGGGTGTCGTAGTACATCGGATCGGCGAGGCAGTACAGCTGGGTCTCGTGGGCGCCGGCCATGGGGCCTCCTGTTCCGAAGTCTTCCGGGAGCGGGCGGTGTTCAGACGGCCGGGTGCGGCCGCGGTCCGCGCCGGACCGGCGGCGCCCAGGTGACCACGGCCGCGCAGAGCGCGATGGCGACGGCCAGCAGGGCGAAGGTCCGGGTGCCGCCGAGCGAGCCGAGCAGGGTGCCGGCGGCCAGCGGGCCGAACGGCTGGACCAGGGTGGACAGGAAGGCGGCCGCGCTCTGCACCCGGCCGATCCGGTCGGGCGGCGCCGCGATCAGCATGCCGGAGACGAAGCCGATGCTGGCGACGGTGGACAGGCACATGCAGGCCGCGCAGAGCAGTCCGATCAGCAGCGGCACCCGGGTGAGCACCAGGACCCCGGCGGTGAGCGCGCAGGCCCAGCAGGCGACCGCGACCAGGCTGCCGTCCCGGACCCGGGCACCGAGCCGGGGAGCCAGCAGCGCGCCGGCCAGGGCGCCGGCCGCGGTGCAGGAGACGACCGTGCCGCCTCCGACGCCGGAGCGGCCGCCGTCGGAGGCGACGGCCAGGGTGGCGAACATCAGCGCGCTGAACGCGAAGTTCATCCCGAGGCCGAAGATCAGCAGCAGGGTACGCAGATAGGGACGGTGCCAGATGAAGGCCAGCCCGGCGGTCAGCTCGGCCCGGCCGAGCACCGGCCCTTTCGTCGCGGCGGGCAGCGAGCGGGTCCGCATCAGCGCCACGCAGACGGTGGACAGCAGCAGTCCGACGCCCTCGGCGAGGAACGGCAGCACCGGGTGCCAGGCGAACAGCGCCCCGCCGCCGAGCGGTCCGATCAGCCGGGCGGCCGCGCCGCGCGCCTGCATCCGGGAGGAGGCCTCGCGGGCCTGCCCGGCGGGCACCACCGCGCGCAGCAGCCCGCCCGCGGCGGGCCCGTGGACGCCGGTGATCAGCGCCCCGGCGGCGCCGACCAGCAGGACCAGCGGCAGCGGGGTGTGCCCATGCAGTACGGCGACGACCAGGGCGCCGACCGCGAGCAGACCGAGGACGTCGCAGATCCGCATCAGCCGGCGCCGCTCGATCCGGTCGGCGAGCACCCCGCCGGGCAGCATGGTGAGCAGCAGCGCGCCGACCGAGACGGTGCCGACGGCGCCCGCCCGGGCGGCCGATCCGGTCTCCCGCAGGACCAGCAACGGCAGGGCGATCGAGGCGAGTTGGGAGCCGAGCGAGGCCATCAGGCCGCCGGCCCAGAGCAGCCGGAAGTCCCGGTTGCGGGCGAGCGGGGTGGGCTCCATGGCCGTCCTCCGTGGTCGGGCGGGGGCACCCGCGGGGGTGCGGATCGGGTCGGGGCGGTCCCGTCCCGGCGGGACCGCCCCGGAGGCCTTCGGCGGCCGGCGGCCGGGGGCGGCGGTGCGTCCGCCCCGTGCCCGGCCTGGCGTGCGGACTCCGGTCAGGCGGAGGTCTCGGCGCCGGCGACGTAGCTGATCAGGCTGAAGCAGTTGCCGTCGGAGGCCTCGCTCAGGACCTTCATCGACTGGAGGTCCAGGATGTTGGCCACGTGCGCCTCGACCTCCGGGCCCTCCTCGCCGCTCTCGCCGACGTTCTGC
>NZ_JBHXEM010000158.1:0-17650 GCF_042724755.1 Kitasatospora sp. NPDC127067
CCGGCCGGGGCGCCGGTGGAGGCGGATCCCGGGCCGGCCGTGCTGGTGCTCGACCGCCGCAACCGGCTGCAGGCCCTGTCCGGGCCGGCCGAGGAACTGCTCGCCCGGCTGGCCGACCCGACGCCGTCCTCGCTCGCCGTCCCGACCAGCGTGGCGATGGCCGCCGAGCAGGCCCGCCGGACGGCGCACGGGCTGCCCGCGCCGCAGACGCCCGTACGGGTGCGGACCCGGGACGACCGTTGGTACCTGCTGCACGGTGCCGCCCTGCGCGGGAGCGACGGGGCGGCGAACGCGGTGACGGTGGTGGCCTCGCCCGCCTCGCCGGCCGAGGTGATGCCGCTCCACCTGGCCGCGTTCGGGCTGACCGCCCGTGAGCAGGAGGTGGCGCTGCTGCTGGTGCGCGGCGGCGACACCCGGGACGTGTCCCGCCTGCTCTCGATGACGCCGTACACGGTGCAGGACCACCTGAAGTCGGTGTTCACCAAGACCGGCGTGGGCAGCCGCCGGGAGCTGATCGCGCGGATCATGCTCGGCGAGGGGCACGGCTGACCCGCGCCCCGCGGTTCACCGCTTCCCCGACATCCGGACACCGGCCCGGCTCCCGATCACCGGAACCGGCCCTCGTCGAGGCGTAGAACGCAGATGAGGCGAACAGCTCGGTCAGTGGTCGGGCTGGTGCGGTACGCGCCGTGCCCTGGTGAACTTCTGCCGTCCGGTGCCGGCGGCGAGCTCGCTGAGGCGCTCGCCGATCGCGGAGACACCGGGGCGGGGCTCTTGCGCGAAGTACCAGGGCTTGCGCCGGCGCAGCAGGGCCTCACCGTGCTCGCTCCAGGTGAAGCCGGGCTTGCGCAGCAGCTTTCGGAACACCGCGTCGACCGTCTCCGGGTGGGCAGCGGCCAGGCGGCGGATCGGCAGCGGCGCGATCGACTCCTCGCGCAGGTAGGCGCGGAGCATCTCCTGGTACCGCCTGCGGCCCGCGAGAGCCGGGTCGGCGAAGAGGGCGCGCAGCATTCCGTAGTCGGCGTAGAAGTTGAGCCCGTCGACCTCGTCGTAGATGACGCCGACGGTGTCCGAGTCCGCGAGTTCCCGGGGCAGTTCGAAGGCCGGCAGATCGAGGCCCGCATGCCGCCCGCCTCGCGCGCGGCCCGGGTGTTCGGCGACGGCGGCCTCCTGCCGGTTCCGGTAGTAGGCGTTGACCCGGCGTTCGGCCTCGGCAGGGGTGAGGACCAGTTCGTCGCCGCCGCAGAACTCGATGAAGGCGGCTCGGTCCTCCCGCAGCCGGTGCCATCCCTGTTCGATCTTCTCGGGGTTGCGGAAGACCAGTTCGGGGTGGTTGGCGGCCAACTGGATTGCGGCCTGGGCGATCTCGGTGGCGCTGGACTTCGGGTAGTACGACATCGCACCGGAGATCAGCCACGCCCCGTCGGCCGGGTGGACGGGCACCAGGCAGACGAGGAGGAATCCCCCCTTGGACACTCCGCGGAAAGCCGCCCGCCCGACGTTCGAGTACGTGCGGTACTCCAGGTCGTCGATCAGGTTCAGCAGGACGACGGCGTCCCCGTCCTTGCGCTGGACCTCGAAGACGCCCTCGACCGGGTCACGCCAGCCGAGCAGCATCGCCCGGTCGGCGTCGGTCAAGTCCCTTCGCACGTCGACGAATCGATCCACCACGGTCGAACCGTCCGGCAGGCGGTACCGGAGGATGAAGTTGTCGATGATCCGGATCGCCGCACCCTCGTCCAGCCGCCGCTCAGGGCCTGCTGCCTCCAGGAGGAGGGGTGTCAACCACCGGTCGAAGCGCGATCCCCGGGCGAAGACGACGAGTTCGCCCTTCAGTTCGGAACTTCGCTCGATCAGGCCGCTCAACGACGCCTCGTCCACGCTCGGTACAACGACAGTCATGCGGGCCCTCTCGGTCTTGAAGGTTCCGGGCGCTCACTGTGCCCAGTAGTAGCGATAGGCCGCGACCCACTCCGCGCCGTCCGGCGCAGGGTCCGGCAGGGGAAGGTCCAGGAGCCCGATCGTCTGCCGGAACCCTCCGCGGGTGCACAGGGCGACGATCCTTCCGTCCCGCGCGAGGTCGACCTTGCGTACGGTCACCTCGACGCCCAGCACCAGGGTGCTGAACGGCACCGACAGGTTCTCCTCGATGGCGGCGAACAGACCCGACACCTGCTCGTGCTCGTCATACGTGTCGACCGTCGCCTCATCGACCAGCGCGGCGAGTTCTCGCCTGCTCAGCGCGCCCATGGCACCACGCTATCCGATTGTCCCTGACCGCTGCGCGAGCAGCCCGAAGGTCCACCGAGATGCGCGCGTGTCATCGTTTGTCGGCGAGGGGCACGGCTGCCCCGCGGCCAGCGCGAGGGCGCCCTCCCGGTCGCCGCGGGGCGGTCGGGAGGGCGCCCTGTCGGACGCGCGGGCGGGGCGGCGGCGTCAGCCCCAGTTGCCCACCAGCGGGACGTCGCCCGGGCTGCCGAACTTCTTGCTGTAGATCACCAGGTCGGAGTTCTCGGCGGCCCCGTAGAAGGTCTGGTCGCCGGGCCGGTAGACGCCGATGGTCTCCTTGCCGGTGCCGTCCCAGTCGCCCTTGATCGGGCGGTCGCCGGGGTTGCCGAACCTGACGCCCGGGCGCGGGTGCTCCGTCCGGTTGGAGTCGTTCAGGTAGAAGGTCTGGGTCTGCGGGTCGTAGACGCCGACGGTGGTGGTGCCGTTGCCGTCCCAGTCGCCGACCAGCGGCTTCCAGCCCTCGTTGCCCAGCTTGATCCGGTACGTGAAGGTGGAGTTGTCGTCGGACAGGTAGAAGTACTGGTCGCTGGGCCGGTAGACGCCGACCGTGGTCCGTCCCTGTCCGCTCCAGTCGCCGACCAGCGGGATGTCACCGGGGACCCCGAACGGGAAGGTGGCGGCCACGGTGGCGTTGTCGTTCGACAGCTGGAAGGTCGAGGTGTCGGGGTGGTAGACGCCGATGGTGTCGGTGCCGGGACCGTTCCAGTGGCCGGTCAGCGGGACGGCGTCGCCGCCGCCGCCGAACCCGGTCCGGCCGGTGTACCAGCCGTTGTGGGCGGCCTCGGCGAAGCCGGCGTCCGACGGCCGGTACACGCCCACCGAGGCGGGTGCCGGCGCGGGCGTGGCGTTGACCACGGCGCTGCCGATCCGCTGCTGGGCCGCGACGGTCAGCGGCACCTTGGTCGGCTGGTCCGGGCCGAGCCAGCGGAAGTTCTGCAGGTAGACGACCCGGGGGTCCTGCGCGGCGATCGCGCGGTACTCGTCGTTGTACGCCGCGACGTCCGCGTCGGTCTTGCCGGAGTAGCAGCCGTCGGCGACGCCCTGCTCGTTGGTGGACTCCGGGAAGAGCATCAGGTGCTGGTCGGGCGAGGAGAGGAAGGTCTTCAGGTTCGCCAGCCGCCACTGGATCTCGCCGCGGCCCACGCAGTAGTAGTCGAAGCCGACGATGTCGACCTCGGGCGGGATCGGCGCGGTCTGCTCGGCGTTCCAGCGGTCGAGGCTCATGATCAGCGTCTTGTCCGGGAACGCGGCCCTGATCTGCTGGGCCTGCGCCTTGACCTGGTCGCCGTTCAGGCCGTGGGAGTAGGCCTCGTCCGTCATGTCGACGGCGGCGATCTTGTCGATGTTCGGTCCGATGCGCTGCACCAGATCGAGCAGGTTCTGCGCGGCGTTCGGGTTCGGGGTGACCTGCCAGTCACCCGGCGAGCGCGGGATCACCGTCTCCTGGTTGAGGTCGATCACGCAGGAGGCCGGCAGGCACTGGTCCAGGAACTCCAGGCGGGGGTCCTGGTCGCGCAGGTAGTTGTTGAAGTTGGTCCACTGCGCCACCTCCGGCGCGTGGTTGGCGCCGTAGTTCGGCTCGTTCGGGTCCCGGATGTCGAAGAACCCGTAGTAGCCGAGCCCGCCCAGCGTGGAGACCCGCAGGTCGTCCACCGTGGTGACCCGGCCGGCCGCCGAGTGGTGGGCGCCGAGCGAGACGTAGCCGTCGCGGGGCAGCTGGGCGGCGGTGCGGCCGGAGAAGACCGTGGCGCCGTTGACCCGCACGGTCGCCTGCTGCTTGTCGCCGGTCTTCAGCGCGACCGACACCTCGTAGGAGCCCGCAGCGGGGACGGCGGTCAGGGCGGTCGGCGTGCCGCCCTGGAAGAGCGTCAGCCCGCCGTCGGCCTGGACGCGCAGGCCGAGCGCGATGTCCTCGGCGTCCACGGCGCCCGTGCCGCCCGAGGCGTTGCTGACGGCGAGGGAGGCCCAGTCCTGGCCGCTGGTGGCGCCGACGACCGGGGTCAGGACGGCGTGCACCGTGTAGGCGCCGCTCTGGACGTCCGAGGTGGCCGGCTTGTTCAGGCGCACCGCCGAGGTGCCCTTGGGGAACGACAGCACGTTCGGCTGGGCCGGGCTGTTGACCTGCACCGAGCCCGCCGGCGGGTCGAGCGCCAGGCCCTTGACACCGGAGACGGCGGTGTAGTCGGCGGAGATCAGGCTCGGCTGGCGGGCGCTGAGGTCCTGGTTGAGTCCGAAGTCGGCGGTGGCGTTGGGCGCGCCGTCGAAGGTGTCGACGAGCGGCTTGGCGCTGCGGGTGGCGCTGGTGTCGATCCGGCTGACGTTCAGGCCGTGGCCGGCGCCGTCGCCGAAGGTGGTGACGCGGTTCGGGTCGGAGAGGTAGGCGCCGAGGTAGAGGAACTCGCTGCCCGGCCAGCGGGTCACCCCGGCCGGCGCGGAGACGGTGAACGGGGTGCCGTTCACCGTCAGGGTGACGGCGCGGTCGGCGCCGGTGGAGACGGTGAGCGCGACGGCGTACTGCGCCGCGGGTGCCACCGAACCGGTCCAGAAGGGCGTCTCGCCGCCCCCGCCGTGGAAGAGGGCGAGCTCGCCGCGCGAGTTGACGGTCAGGCCGAGGTCGACGTCGCCGCCGGTGACGTAGCCGTTGCCGCGGTGGCTGCGGCTCAGCACGATCGAGCCCCAGTCCTTGCTGGTGGTGTCGCCGACGACCGGGTCGATCACCGTCGAGACGGTGTAGTGGCCGGTGCCGTCCGCGACGGCCGGCGCGCCCAGCATGACCGCGGAGACGCCCTTGGCGAACAGCAGCTTGTTGGGGTGGTCCGGGTGGCTGGTCTGGACGAACCACTGGTCGGGCGCGACCGAGGTGTCCCAGCGGCCGGAGACCCGGGTGTAGGAGATCCCGTGCTGCTTCTCCGGGGGCGACTGCCGGGCGTCGATCCCGACGTTCAGCCCGTACATCGGGTCGGTGTCCTGGGACGGGTCCAGCCGGAAGGTGTCCGCGAAGGCGCGCGTGGTGTTGAGGTCCACCGGCGTCGGCCCGGACCCGTCACCGGCCGGTGCGGCGCCGGCCGTGGTGGCGCCTGCCGTGGTGGGGGCGAGGCCCGCGGGCAGCAGCGCCAGCGCGAGCGCCGAGGCGCCGGCCAGCAGCCTCCGGCGCAGGCGTTGAGTGAGTATCACCGAGTCTTCGTCTCCCGGTCGTCGAATCGGCGGCGCGGGCGTGCGTCGCCGAAGGGAGCGGACACGGCTGTGTCGTACCAGCTCGGCGCACTTCCCCCTGGGCTGGGATCATAGGGGGTGGATACGAACGGCCGTGCCACAACCCCGTTCCGGCGGGCGGTCGTTCGCCCCCGACGTCACGGGAGGACGGCGACGGCCGGCGGCAGGTGGCCGACGGGCAGGCGGGGGTCGGCGCGCAGCCAGTGCGGGCCCGTGGTCCAGCCGAGGAGCACCCGGCCCGCCCCCTCGTCCGCCGAGCCCCCGGCGGCGGCCTGGCGCAGGCCGGTCAGGGCCGGGGCGAGGCGGGCGGCGACGTGCGCGGGATGGCGGGCGGCCTCCGCGTCCAGGCCGGCGATGGTCCGGGCCCGCTCCTCCGGTGCGCACAGCGAGAGGTGGAAGACCATCTGCCGCCACGCGTACGCCGCGTCCTTGATCGCGGCGAGCGGGCGCGGGTTGCCGTGGACGCGGGCCGTCCGGCGGCAGACGGTGGTGAAGGCGCGGCGGGCGAGGTCGTCCCAGCCGGGGCTCGGGCGGATGCCGACGCGGGCCACCAGGACGGCGAGGTTGTGGGTGGTGAGGATCTGGGCCTGCTCGACGACCTTGCCGTTGGCGGCGACCGACCGGGCCGGGCCCGGCCCGGCGCGCCCCGTGCACAGCTCGGCGAACCGCGCCGTCCCCGCGTCCGTCCCCGCGTCCGCCGTCGCGAGCCCGCGCAGCGCCGCGTAGTCGATGCCGTAGTACCGCTCGTACAGCGTGCCGCCGAGCAGTTCCGCGGCGACGCCCGCCGCCGCGAGGAACTTCGGGGTGAACCTGCCGACGAAGATGTCCGCCGCCAACTCCTCCACCAGCGGCGCGTCGAGCCCCGACTGGCGGGCGAGCACAGCGAGTTCGCGGACGAGCGCGTTGGGCAGCAGCGTGCCGGGGAACGCCTGGACGGCCAGTTCGCCGAGCCGGCGCAGGGCGGTGAGCGCGGGCCCGCGGCCGTCCTCGTCGGAGCGGTGCGCCGCCACCGCCCGTACCCAGGGCAGTTCCTCGACCCGCACCTGTGCGGCGAGGTTCAGCAGGAGCAGCGAGCGGCGGTTGCGGAACGCCCGGTAGTTCGCGGCGGCGAGGGTGCGCAGCGCCGCGTCCGGACAGGCCTCGACGCCGGTGGCGGCGACGAGTTGCGGGACGAGTTCGGCCAGGACCTCGGCCGAGGGCACGACGCCGCGCTCCACCAGGGTGCCGATCGGGGCGCTCAGGGTGGCTTCCACGAGGTGGCGGACCGGGGCGGGAACCGGGGTGCCCGCGGGCAGTCCGGTCTCCGCCGCCTCGGCGGCGGTGACGTCGGCGACCAGCGGTCCGACCTCGGCGGCGCCCGTCTCCTGGGGCTGTACGGCGAGCCGGCGCAGCACGAGCTGGGCGAGGTCGTGGTACGAGGGCCGCGCCGCCTGGACGGCCTGGCGGGCGCGCAGTTCGGTGTGCGCGGCCGATCCCGGCCGGCCGCGGCGGCGCACCATGGAGTCCACCGCGTGCCGCAGCAGTCCCAGCCGGCGGGCGTCCAGCGGCCGGCCGGCGACGGCCTCCTCCAGGGCGCCGCGCAGGATGCCGAGGTTCTCCTTCGGGTCGCGGTGCTTGGTGCAGCGGGTGTGGGCCGCGGCGAGTTCCCCGTACTGGCGCAGCAGCAGCGCGCCGCGCTCCCGCCAGAGGCCGTCGGGTACGCCCGCCGGTATCCGTCCGGTGTCGCCGGTGGTCCTCGGGTCGGTGGTCTTCGGGTCGACGGCCTCCGGGTCGACGGCCTCCGGGTCGACGGCCTCCACGCCGGTGGTCTTCGGGTCGACGGCCTCCAGCCAGTGGGCGAGCAGCCGGTCGCCGAAGGGCTGCCAGACGGCGAGGGCCTCGCGCTGCGCCTCCACGGCGGCGTTCGGCCTGCGGCCGACGAGGGAGTCGACGGCGTCGCCGAGGGTGTGCCGGTGCACCGCCTCGGGGTCCGGTGCGGGCAGCGCGGAGGGCCGGGGTGCGAAGCGCAGCCGGGAGGCGAACGGTTCGAGGGTGTCGACGAGGTCGAGCGCGGCGGCCGCGTCCCCGGCCCGGACCAGCCAGGCGACCGTCAGCAGCGCCGCCTCCTCGGGCACCGCGACCTCGTAGCGGCCGCTGTCGAGCAGCTCGTACAGCCGGGCCAGGCCGGGCTCGGTGAGGCAGTGGGCGAAGAGGGCCCGGCGGTCGGCCGGCACCCCGGCGAGGGCCGCGGCCTCGCGCTCGTACGGCTGGAGCGGCCCCTCCGCGCTCGCGGCGGAGGTGGCGAAGCCGCCGCGGACGACCTCGGGCGTCACCCAGGCGGGCAGCCCGGGGAGCGGGGTGCGCGAGCCGACGGCCGGCCGCCCGGCGGCGGTACCGGCGAGCACGGCGCGCCAGCGGTCGGCGCGGGCCGCGGCACGGCGGCGGGTCTCTCCGTCGGAGTGGGTCAGCGCGGTGAGCAGCGCCCGGGCCAACTGGTGCTGCGGGTACGGCACGGACACCCCGGCCCCGGTGGAGTGCTGCTGATCAGCGTCGTCGTCCATAAGCCGACGTGGCAGGTTCCGCCCCTGCGCCCTCCGGGTCTCAAGCCCGGTGCTCTCCTGCTGAGCTACACGCCGTCGGGCGTGACACTAGACGCTCGGCCCGCGCGGGCACAACGCGCTTTCCGTCACCGCCGGCACGTCCACCGCCGGCACGTCCACCGCCTCCGACGCCAGTGCTTCGTGGACATGATTGTTCACGGCTGCATCACGACTTGACCACGGGACCGGTATCCCTCGGAACCGATCGCTACGGTTCCCCTGCCACAACTGTCACGTCATGGGGGGACCATGCGTCGTACCGTCACTGCCCTGCTGGCCATCACGGCCGCTCTCGGCCTCACCGCCTGCGACCCGAAGGGCTCCACCGGGAGCGGCGCCGACACCACGGCGGGCCCGTCGGCGGCCGGCGCCCCCTCGCAGGCCGCATCCGCAGCTACGCCCACAGCCGATGCACCCGCAGCCCCCGCACCCGCTCCTACACCCGCAACGGGCGCACCTGCGGCCGCCGCCGCCGGAACGGCCGTGCTCCCGAACTTCGTCGGCATGGGGCTGCAGTCCGCCCAGGACACCGCGCAGAGCGCCGGGTTCTTCCTCCTGACCAGTCATGACGCGCTCGGTCGCGACCGCAACCAGATCCTGGACCGCAACTGGAAGGTCTGCGCGCAGAACCCGGCCCCGGGCAGCCACCCCACCGGCACAAAAATCGACATGGGGGCGGTGAAGCTGGAGGAGAACTGCCCCGCCCAGGACCAGGGCGCCAACGGGCCCGCCAAGGCCGGATCCACCATGCCCGACTTCAAGGGCAAGGCCGTCTCGGTGGTACGGGATTCGCTGCCGGGCAACACGTCCCTCAGCACCAAGGACGCCGGCCCGAAGAACCGCGCCGTCCTGGTGCAGTCGAACTGGCAGGTGTGCGGCCAGGATCCGGCTCCGGGCGCCGCCCTCACCGGTCAGCCGGTCAGTGTGACGGCCGTGAAGTTCGGCGAGACCTGCCCGTAACGGCCGGGCCCACCGGAATGCGATCGATCGTTTTCGGTCAGGTACAGAAATCCACCGATGAGGATCTATCAGCGGCCTGATCACCGCCACTAGGGTGCGGCGCATCCCCGTTGTTACGCCCTCCCGCGCCGTGCCCACGGCGGGGAGACGACCGATCGGAACGGTGTCGCCGTGACCAGGATCCTCCGCAAGCTGATGACCCGCACGGGACGGGCCGCCGCCACGGTCGCCGTCCTCGCGGCCGCGCTCACCGGCACGACGGCCGCCGGCACGGCCTCCGCGGCCGGCGGCTGGAGCTGCTCCGGGGCGCCCGTCCCGGCCGGCTACGTCATCACCATGTACAACGCCGGCGGCTGCAACAACCACGGCTCGTGGTACCAGCAGCCCGCCCAGAACCGGCTGTGGACCTGCTCCGGCTCGCCCATCGTCTCGGGCTACGTGCTGACGAACTACGACGTCAAGGGCTGCAGCGGCGTCGGCGCCTGGTTCCACGAGCAGGTCCGCAACGGCATCTGGACCTGCCCGTACTCGCCGATCCCGGCCGGCTACCGCAGCACCACCTACGACGCCCGCGGCTGCAGCGGCCTCGGCGCCTGGCTCACCGTCAAGATCTGAGCGCACCCGTACGGCGGCGCCCCCTCCACCGCGAGGGGGCGCCGCCGTACGAACCCGTCGGCGACCGAGAAGTCCGCCTGCTTCGGCCTGCACCAGCCGGTGCAGGCCGAAGCACGCCGAAGCACGCCGAACACGCCTTCAGGTCCGGGGTGCGACGCGGTCTCAGCCGACGACGCCGCGCAGCCTCGACCGTCAGGCGGCGAAGGCGGCGAGGAGCTTGTCGGTGAGGCGGTCGAGGTAGTCGGGGGCGGTCGCCGTATGGACGACCGCGAGGCGCCAGTACAGCGGGCCGGCGAGGAAGTCGAGTGCGAGCTCGCGGTCCACATCGGCGGGGAGTTCGCCGCGGTCGACCGCCCGTTCCAGCAGGCCGGTGGCCTTGCTACGGCGGGTGTCGCGGACGGCGGTCATCAGCATCTGCGCCAGCTCGGAGTTGCGACCGCTTTCGGCGAGCAGATCGGGGATGATCTTCGACGGGAGCCGGTGGCGCAGCGCCCCGTCGATCTCGGTGAGGAAGGCGAGGACGTCGCCGCGCAGGGTGCCGGTGTCCTCGATCTCGGAGGCGTCCACGGCCACGGCCCGGATCAGGGCGACGGTCATGTCGAGCTTCGACGGCCAGCGGCGATAGATGGCGGCTTTGCCCGCCCCGGCGCGCTTGGCGACCGCCTCCAGGGAGAGCCGGGCGTAGCCGACGTCTGCCAGTTCCTCGAAGAAGGCGGCCGCGATCGCCTCGGTCACGGAGTCCTGGAGCACCGGCCCGCCGGGCGTCCGGCGCGCGGGCTGCTCGGAGGGGCCGGGGGTCGCGGGCCGGGGCGCGGGCGTGTTGGACATTCCCCGAACCTACACCAGTCGGAACGCTTGCGTCTCGGCTGGGAGGGGGCTAGCTTTAGGCGAGACGGAACCGTTCCGTCTCAGCAATGTCGGGAGTACCCATGCGATTTCCTCTTCGAGGACGAGTCGTTCTCCTTCGAAACACTCCGGGCGGCCGGATTCGCCAACTACGGCGGCGCCGACCTGGGCGAGGTCGTGGCCACCGCCCGGAACATCGGCGAAGGCGACGAGGCGGCGTGGCTGCGCGAGTGGAAGGCCACCGCCGAACGCGTCCACGACATCGGCGACCGCGCCCTGGCGGCCGGGCACCGGGTCAGCGCCCGCGAGGCCCTGCTTCGCGCGTCGAACTACTACCGCACTGCCGAGTTCTACCGCCGCGACGACCCCGCGAACGACCCCGAGGCCAAGAGCCTCTCCGCACTCTCCCGGGAGACCTTCGCCGCCGCGGCGGCCCTGCTGGACACCCCCGTCGAGGCCGTGACCATCCCCTACCAGGACACCGGCCTGCCCGGCTACCTGTTCCTCGTCGACGACTCCGGCGCCCGGCGCCCCACCGTCCTGTTCACCAGCGGCTTCGACTCCACGCTGGAGGAGGCGTACTTCGCCGTCGCCGCGGCCGCGCTGCGACGCGGCTACAACGTCCTCGCCTACGACGGTCCGGGCCAGGGCGCGGCGCTGCGCGAGCAGCGGCTCGCCTTCCGCCCGGACTGGGAGGCCGTGGTGACCCCGGTGGTCGACTACGCGCTGACCCACCCCGAGATCGCCGCCGACGGGCTGGTCCTGTTCGGCTACAGCCTCGGCGGCTACCTGGCCGCACGCGCCGCCGCCCACGAACACCGCCCGGCCGCCCTGGTGCTGGACGACGGCCTGTACAGCTTCGGGGAGGCCCACGACCGGTTCATGCCGCCGTTCCTGCGCGAGTGGATCGAGGCCGGCCGGGACGACCTCGTGGAGCCGGTCATGGCTCTGCTCATGCAGGCGAGCACCCAGTTGCGCTGGGCCCTGCGCAACGGCGTGTGGACCTTCGGCGCCGCATCGGTGGCGGACTACATCCGCCACACTGCCGACTACACCCTCGACGGCGTCGCCCGGCTCATCGACTGCCCCACCCTCGTCCTGGACGCCGAGAACGACCAGTTCTTCCGCGGCCAGCCCCAGCGGGTCCAGGCCGCGCTGACCTGCCCCCACACGCTCGTCACCCTGACCGAGGCCGAGGGCGCGGGCGAACACTGCCACATGGGCGCCATGTTCCGCTTCCACCAGACGGTCTTCGACTGGCTGGACACCACCCTGGCGCGGGCAGCCGGGCCCGCGAGCTGACGGGCGCGCCCGCCGGCCGATCACTCCGCGCCGACCCCGCGCCGACGCCGCGCCGACCCGCCCCGCGCCGACCGACCGACCACGCCCGCGGGACACCCCTCGGATGCGCCTCCGGCCGGGTCCGTCCCCTGCGCGAACCCGACCGGCTGCCCGTGCGGCGCGTACGGGACGGGCGCGTCGACCAGGCCTGCGGCCGGATACGGGTGCGTCTGTCCTGTGCGTGGAGATCGATCGTAGGCAGCCGGGCCTTACCGATCGCTTACCGATCCCTGGCCGCTCGCCATCGCCACCCCGCGCCGCCTCGCGCCGCCCCACGCTGCCTCGCGCCGCCCCACGCTGCCTACCGGATGTCGCTCAGTTCCCGCGCCTCATCCAGCACCCGCGCGGCCGACTCCGGCAGCCCGGCCGCCTGGTACGCCCGGCCGAGCGCGCGCAGCGCCTCCGCCAGGAAGGAGCGCCAGCCGCGGGCCCGCCACACCAGCACCGACTCCTCCAGATGCGCGACCGCCGAGGCGTGGTCCCCCGCCGCCAGGTCCAGCTCCCCCAGGATGCCGAGGGCCTGGGCGAGGTGGTGCCCCAGGTCGAACCGGCGGGCGATGGCCAGTGCGGCCTCCGCCGTCTCCCGGGCGCGGCCGTCGCCGGTGGCCGCGTACAGCATGGCCAGGTAGAGCAGCGAGAACGCCTCCACGTAGCGGTCCTTGAGGCAGCGGGCCATGGCGAGCGAGTGGAGGAGCAGCTCGCCGGCCCGCTCCACCTGGCCGGCCCGGCCGTGGGCGGCTCCGAGGAACTGGATGGCGGTCGCCTCGAAGCGGGTGTTGCCGATCAGCCGGGCCAGCCGCAGCGTCTCGGTGAGGTGCTCGATCGTGCGGTCGAGGTCCGTCTCCCCGTGGGCGATGGCGATGATCTGGTGCGCCCGGGCCTCGCCGCCCGGGTGGTCGTGGGCGGTGGCGAGGTCCAGGGCGCGGTGGCCGGCCTCCAGGGCCTCCTGTTCGCGGCCCTGGGCCACCAGGCTCCAGGCCGTCAGGACGAGGGCGTCGGCGGTCCCGCGTTCCTCCCCGACCTGCTCGAACAGCCGCTGCAGGTGCCGGGCGCGGTCCTCCAGCGCGACCATCGTCTCGGTGCCGTCCTTCAGGTCGACGGTCGTCCCGGAGCCGTCGGCCGGGGTGGTCCAGGTCGTCACCTCGATCAGGCCGCGGGTGAGCACGGCCGTGCCCAGGGCGTCGCCGGCGGTCCGGCAGGCCTGGAGGACGGTCAGGTGGGTGGTGCGCCAGTCGTCGTACAGGCCCCGCACGTCGCAGTACTTCTCCTGGCAGGCGGCGAGGTCCCACGCCACCGGCACCATGCGCAGCGCGGCGGCCTGCCGGGCGCTCGTGTTCAGGGCCGGCTGCTCGGCGTCGAACCAGGCCATCGGGTCGTCCAGCAGCGCCGCCGCGACGCCGGACGGCATCGGGTGGCGGGGTGCGGTGCCGTGGATCGGGGCGAAGCACGGCCCAGGCACCTGGTCGGCCGCCTGCTCGGCCAGCCAGAGCCAGGCGCCGAAGGCCCGTTCGAGCGCGGCGGTGCGCGCGGCCGGTTCGTCCGCGGCCTCGGCGTGCTCGCGCGCGTACAGCCGGACGAGGTCGTGGAAGCGGTAGCGCAGGTGCGGCTCCGTGCCGGTCTCCTGCAGGAGTTGGGCGTCGATCAGCTCCTCCAGCTGCCGCTCGGCCTGCTCCGGCGTGATGCCGGCCATCGCCGCCGCGGCCCACGGCGCGAAGTCGGGCGCGTCGAGCAGTCCGAGCAGCCGGAACGTGCGGCGGGTCGGCTCCGACAGCCTGGCGTAGCCGACGGCGAAGCCCGCCCGTACGGCCAGGTTCCCCGCGGCCAGCTCGTCGAGCCGTCGCCGTTCGTCGCGCAGCAGGTGGGCGAGCCGGGCCAGGGTCCAGCGCGGCCGGGCGGCGAGGCGGGCCCCGGCGATGCGGACCGCCAGCGGCATGCCGCCGCACAGCTCGACGATCTGGGCGGCGGCCACCGGTTCGGCGGCGACCCGCTCGTCCCCGAGGATGCGGCGCAGCAGCGTCCGGGCGTGGGGGGCGTCGAGTTCGTGGAGGTCGACGAGCCGGGAGCCGGGCAGGGCGGTGAGCGCGGCGCGGCTGGTGACGAGGACGGCCGGTCGGGCACCGGACCGCTTGCCGGTTCGGCCGCCTGACCCGTCGCCCGGCGGTTCGTCCGCGGCCGCCGGTGTGCCCGGGAGCAGCGGGACGATCTGCTGCTCCCCCGCGGCGTTGTCGAGGAGGACGAGCGTGCGGCGACCGGCGAGCAGGGTGCGGTACAGCGCGGAACGCTCCTCCAGGGAGGCCGGGATCTCCCGGGGGTCGGCGCCGAGGGCGCGCAGGAAGGCGGCCAGGACGCCGGCCGGGTCGGCGGGCGTCTCGTCGGACCCGCGCAGGTCCGCGTAGAGCCGGCCGGCCGGGTAGTCGACGGCGGCGAGGTGCGCGGTGTGGACGGCCAGCGCGGTCTTGCCGATGCCGCCCATGCCCGCGATCACCGGTACCCGGCCGGCCGCCAGGGCGTCCAGCACGATCCGCACCTGCTCGTCGCGTCCGGTGAAGTCCGGGATGTCCCGGGGGAGTTGGGAAGGCACGCGGACGGGCCCGGGGTCCGGCCGGGCGCCCTCCCGGTCCTGCGCCAGCAGCGCCAGGAAGACGTTCCGCACCTGCTCGCCCGGCTCGATCCCGAGCTCCTCGGACAGCCGCCGGCGCAGCGCCTGGAAGCGGCGCAGCGCCTCGGCCGCCCGACCGTCCGCCGCCAGCAGCTCCAGCAGGGCTGCCTGCAGGGGCTCGTCGAACGGGAACTCCTCGGCGAGCGCCGTCAGGGCGGGGACGGCGGTCCGGGACGCTCCGGCGGCCGTCGCGGCCCGGGCCAGCGCCAGGGCGGTGGCGCGCACTTCGTGCTCCACGGTCGTGACCAGCGGGTCCTCGCGGTTCACCCGTTCCAGCCCGGCCAGCACCGGGCCGCGCCGCAGGCCGATCGCCCCGGCCGGGTCCCCGTCGGCGGCGAGCCTGCGGAACCGTCCGAGGTCCACCGCGTCCGGCCCGGTCACCAGCCGGTAGCCCTGCCCGTCGGACTCCAGCGCCACCGCCTCGTCCCCGAACCGCCCGAGCCAGGTGCGCAGCCGCGACATCCCGGTGTGCACCGCGCCCCGGCCGACCCGGTCCGACTGCTCCGCCCACACGAGGTCCAGCAGCCGCCCCACGGGCAGCCGTTCCCCCTCCGCGAGCAGCAGGGCCCCCAGCAGCCCCCGCAGCACGGTGGCCCGCGGCAGCGCCTGCGGCACGGCGTCCACATCGACCGTCAGGGGCCCCAGCAGCCCGAACGTCATCTTCATCCGCTTCAGTCCCTCAATGCTCACGACCGCACCGAGGCCCGCCCCGCCGCCCGATCGGGTGGCGCCCACCGACCCCGGCACGACCCTGACACTAGTCCGGGCACTGATCAACAGCGGCCACCGGCCCTGCGGTCCGCCGCCCGGCACCGCACCTCGGCGGTACCGCAGCTCGTCAGTACCGCACCTCGACGGTCGCTCCGACGGCTCGCAATTCGGCCGCCACGGCCTCGGCGAGGTCCGACGTCACGTCGTCGAGGACAACCGCGGGCAGCCGACCGAGCAGGGCCTTGCCATGCCACAGGCTGAGCCCGGTCCGACGCCTGACGGCCTTCGCGACCTCCAGCACGCGCGGCCCCGCATCGGTCACCACGACGCGGATGGGCCCCCCGTCACAGACCAACTCGAAGTACCCGTCCGCCACCACCGCTCCCCCGCCCCCAGCCGTTGCCCGGAGGATAGACACTGCCGCAACGCCCGGTCGACCGAAATTCGCCCGGTCCGATCAGGAGCCCGTCAGCAGGGAGGCGAGGTAGGCCTGGGTCTCAGGGTCGGTGGAGTAGAGGCGGGTGCCGTGGGTGGCCCGGGTCGCGAGGACCCGGTAGGTGTTCAACGCGTACCGCAGGTACTGCTCCGGTGGCAGCGTCCGCAGTTGCCTGACGTCGTGGCTGGCCTCGGGGCGGGCCTGCCACCGGTCGTCGCGGCGGACCAGGTCCCCGCCCAGGATGACCGCGCCGAAGGCGTACTCGAGGCCCTGGGCGGTGTAGATGCAGCCGACCTGGTCGTGCCCGCCGCGGTCGGTCGCCCAGTAGGGGCGGGCCGGGACGTCGGGAAAGCCGGGGACGGGCTGCTCGGCGCGCAAGTTCCAGGGGCGGGCCCAGGAGCGCTCGCCGTGGTCCGGGCCGTGCCACCGAATGGCGACCTCCGGCTCCAACGGGGGCACGTCATCGGCGTTCCAGGGCCAGCAGAACCCCGCGGTGATCCGGGCGCTGCGGCCCCGCGCGGTGTGGTCGTCGACCCAGGCGGCGAGCGCGTCCGGGTCCTCGGCCACCGCGAGGTCGTAACCCGCACCGTCCCAAGGCCGCGCGGCGCCGGCCGGGGAGAACAGGAGGTCCACCCAGTGGTGGTAGGCCTGGGAGCCGTTGCAGCGGAACTGGGCCTCCAGGTCGACGTGCCGGAACGCCGCCCCGGACGCCCTCGCGTGGCGGGCCAGTTCGTCCAGCGTGAGCCCCTCGGTGGGACGCACGATCTGCCGCTCGTCGAGGAAAAGGACCAGGACGCCTACCCGGTCGAGCAGGTTGCGCAGGACGACGGGGAAGCCGCTGCCGCGCTGGTGCGGGTAGGTGGCGGCACGGTGCGCCTCGTCGAGGAGGACCACGCTGTTCTTGTCCAGCCCGCCGGGGGTCTTGCCCTTGAACGTCGCGACGAGGCCTCGGGACTCCTCCCGCAGCAGCCGCTGGAGCTGCCGGGTGAGAGTGCCCGAGGGCGTCAGCAGGCGCGGGTTGCGCCGTGGCATGCGGCAGAGTTCGCCCATGAGGCGGGCGGCGATCACCGTCTTGCCGGTACCGGGCCCGCCGGTGACCACGACCATGCCCCCGGGCCCGCGCTCCCCGGCCGCGCCGAGGGCCGGCTCACGCGCGGTCGCCTCCCGGACGGCGTCCAGGATCGCCCGGCGGGCCCGATCCTGTTCACCGACCAGGCGGAACGCGCGCCGGCCCTCGATGTTGGCGGCCAGCCGCTCCAGGGCCCGCTCGGAGGGCCGGTGTTCGCCGGCGATGAAACGGTCGACGGCCCCGCTCGGCGCGGGTGTCAGACCGGCGCAGCCGAGGCGCTCCGCGAGTTCGCCCGCGGGCACGCCGGCCGCGAGGTCGTCGCGGCCCAGCAGGGGGAATTCGGCGCTCGGGGAGCCGGGGGGCGCCATCTCCCGCAGGCGCTCGATCAGGTCGGCGGGAGCGTTGTGCAGGACAACCGTGCCCTTCGCCTGCACACCGCTCCCGCCGTCGGCCCAGTCCCGCAGGTAGTGGACGTATCCGCCGGTCTGTCGGGCGGGGTGCGGCACAGTCCGCCGACCAACCTCCAGCATCCCCGGGTGCCCCGGTGCGGGCCTCGCCACGGTCCACTGCTTCAACTCGAGCACCACGACCGTCAGGGCACCGGCCGTGTCCTGCCCGACGACGGCCGCGTCGACACGCTCACCCGTTCCCGGCAGCGACAGTTCCAGCAGGACCTCGAGGCCCCCCAGGCCTGCGCGCACCAGCGCGTCGAGGAGTACCGGCCAGCTCCGCTGCCAGCTGCCGGCCTCCTCCGCCCCGGGAGCCGTACCGTGCCTGGCCCGGAGCCGCGCTGCGCAGGCGTCCACGAAGTCCGGCTGCGCGGCCCGCCGCGCCACGTCGTCGATGGTCCCCCGGTGTACGTACATGACCGATGGATATCACCACCGACCGACATCGCCACCGGCGGGCGCGGACGCCCGACGGCGTGGGCC
>NZ_JBHXEM010000159.1:0-17498 GCF_042724755.1 Kitasatospora sp. NPDC127067
AGGGCAGCGCCACAGCGCCGTTTCCCGGCCCGCCGAGGACCGGTCGGGCCCGGGGCCTACCGCCCGGCGGCCGCGTCCTCGACGGGCTGCGCCGGCGGCCGGAACGGGCCCCAGGTGAAGGCGGGCAGCCAGGCCTCGGGTGCGGCGCTCCAGTCCAGTCCGGCGATCTGCCCCGGCGAGCGCCGGCCGGTGAGCGAGCGGAGGAGGTCGTGCCGGTGCCCGCGGACGACGGCGGCCGGCTCGCCGTCACCGGCCCGCCACTCGGCGCCCGGCGTCTCGATGCGCAGCGCCGGGAGCCCCAGCGTGCGCACCGCGTTGGAGAAGCCCCGGACGACCAGGTCCAGCGACGAGGGGTAGGACGGGTGGTCCGGGAGCACCGGTTCCCCCAGCGCGACCCGGAGGTCGATCTCATGCGTGAACGCGTCCATCATCAGCATGGTGTGCCGCAGTTGCGGGGACTCGGTGAGCACCCGTTCCACCCCGCCGTCCAGCCGTGACCACTCGGCGAGCAGACCGGCGAGGCCGTCGCCGGAGTCGGCGTGCGGCACCTCCCACAGGTTGCCCGGCGCGTCGGCGGCCACCGTGCGGCAGACCTCCAGCAGATGGCCGACCAGGTCCAGGACCGTCCACCCCGGACAGGCCGGCACGGGGACGTCGGCCGCCGCGGGCCGGCCGCCCAGCAGCCCGGTGATGTTCTCCCGGGAGCCGCGGTAGGCGAGATGGTCCGGTGAGCGGTCCCAGAGCGACCCGGTCGTGGCCTCGGCGTTCCGCTGATACGTGCTCATACGGGCTCTCCTTCGGTTGGACGACGTTGCGGGGACGGACCGACGGTGCCGGAACCCCGGTCTCGCGCGGGCCGGTTCCATTGTGGCGCCCGGGTTCCGGGCGACGGCCGGCGGGACGGCGGGCGGAGCACGCCCGAAGACGCCCGGCGGCCGGGCGGGTTCAGAAACGCAACCGTGGAGATGCGGGCCGTGACGCCTCCTCAGGACCATGGGGAGGACCGTCAATTGCGGGACGTGAGCCTGGGAGGGATCGTGCCGACGACCTTCGGATCGCTGCGCCGACTGGTACTGACACCGTCACTGGCCTCGGTGACCTTCGCCGGACGCGGCTTCCCGGTGACACCGACGGAGAGCACCGAACGGCTGGAGGCGGTGCCCCAGGCGGTGGTCTGCGGCTTCGAGTGGGGGATCGACGCCCGGAGCCAGTGGGAGGTCGAGCGCCGACTCGGCCTGGTCGAACCCGAACAGCGCGGATTCGCGTACGAGGGCGCCACCATGGCCTTCACCGTCCTGGACGCGATGGGCCGGGGCCACCGCACCCGTGACCTGCTGGCCGGGTCCGGGCAGCCGCACATCTTCCTGGCGTACATCGGCATCGGCTTCGCCATGGCGCGGCTGCCGAGGTCGCTGTGGCCCAAGGTGCTGCCGGACCTCACCGGGACGCCCTACCACCCGACGATGAGCTGGCTGGCCGTCGACGGCTACGGCTTCGACCTCGCCTACTTCCACACCCGGCGCTGGGTGGACGGGCAGCGCAGGCCCAAGCCGTACCCGTGGCAGGGCGCGCCCGAGTACTTCCAGCGGGCCGTCGACCAGGGCGTCGGACGGGCGCTGTGGTTCATCCACGGCGGATCGCCGGCGAACGTGGCGGCCGCGGTGCGCAGGTTCGGCGCGGACCGGCAGGGCGACCTGTGGAGCGGTGTGGGACTGGCCTCGACCTTCGCGGGGGGCGGCACGGCCGAGGGCCTGGCCGGGCTGCGCGACGCCGCGGGCCCGCACCGGGCGGAGCTCGCCCAGGGGTCGGTGTTCGCCTCCAAGGCCCGTGCGTACGCGGGTTTCGTGCCCGCGCACTCCGAGGTCGCCTCGACGGTCCTGACCGGCCTGTCGGTGGAGGCGGCGGCGAAGGTGGCCGACGCCTGCGCGGTGGACGACCGCACCCCGGGCGCCGCCGGCGGGCCGCCCCCGTACGAGCTCTGGCGGGCGAACGTGCGCGAGCACTTCCGCGAGGCCGGGCCCTCGCCCCGGCCCGCGCCGGGGCCGGCGGCCTGAGTGTTTTCCGGACGAGCCCCGGGCCGGACCGGTGCGAAGTCATCCGCGGGGCGGACCGGCCGCCCCGCGGGAAACCCGAGAGGAGTATGGCGTGTCCAGTGCATGGCGGACGCTCCGACGTCGAGTTCTCACTCCGAGCACCTCTGAAACGCTATTGGAAACGCGTGGTTTCCACCGGAAGTCGCCGGCCGCCCAGGACCTCCTGGAGACGGTCGGCGCGCGGTTCCTGGAGGGCTACGCCCACGCCGTGGAGGCCCGGAACCCGGCGGAGGCGGAATACCCGCTGGAGGAAATCCCGGACCGGTTCCGCGGCTTCGCCTACGAGGGCGCCGGAATGGGCTTCGCCATGCTCGACGGGCTGCGGCTGTCCGGCCGCAACTCGGTGGCCCGCTGCCTCGCGGGCCGGGGCGCCGACCACGTCTACATGGTCTACGTCGGCATCGGCTGGGCGATGGCCCGGCTGCCGAGGTTCTGCTGGCCCGACATCGACAAGCTCGACCCGCTGCTGCGCTGGCTGGTGCTCGACGGATACGGCTTCCACCAGGCGTACTTCCGCACCGACCGGTACGTCCACCAGCAGTACCGGGACCCGGCCTTCCCCTGGCCGGCGCACGACTCCCCGTCGTACGCCGGCCGCGCGATCGACCAGGGCATCGGCCGGGCCCTGTGGTTCGTCGGCGGCACCGACGCCGAGCTGGTCGCGACCATGATCGAGAAGTTCCCGGAGTCCCGGCGGTCCGACCTCTACGGCGGCGCCGGACTGGCCGCCACCTACGCCGGCGGCGTGGACGAGGCGGAGCTGTGCGCGTTCCGCGACCGGGCCGGCATCCACGGGCCGATGGTCGCCCAGGGCAGCGCGTTCGCGGCCGAGGCCCGGATCCGGGCCGGACTGCTGGTGCCGCACACGGAGCTGGCCACGCGGGTCTTCTGCGGCATGACGCCCGACGAGGCCGCCGCGGTCAGCCAGGAAGCGCGGCCGAGCGGGCCGGTGCCCGGCGCGCTGCCCGCGTACGAGGTGTGGCGCCAGGCCATCGCCGACCGCTTCGCCAACGTCGGGGGGTGCTGACCGTGGCCGCCACCCGTCGGGTGCCGCCGGGCCCGCCGCGCCGGGCCGCCCCCGTCCTGCTGCGCAGGCTGGTGGGGGACCGGCTCGAGATGATGCGCTCCGCCGCGGCGGAGTACGGCGACGCGGTCCGGATCTCCATGGGCCCCAAGACGCTCTACTTCTTCAACCACCCCGACCACGCCAAGCACGTGCTCGCGGACAACGCGGCCAACTACCACAAGGGGATCGGCCTGGCCCAGGCCCGGCGGGCCCTCGGCAACGGCCTGCTGACCAGCGAGGGGGAGCTCTGGCGCAAGCAGCGCCGGCAGATCCAGCCCGCCTTCCAGCACAAGCGGATCGTCCAACAGGCCGGTGCCGTCGCGGAGGAGGCGGCCAAGCTGGTCGGCCGGCTGCGGGCGCACGAGGGCGGCGCACCGGTCGACGTGACCAAGGAGGTCACGGCCCTCACCCTCGGGGTGCTCGGCCGCACCCTGCTCGACGTCGACCTCAGCGCTTTCGAGGCGGTCGGCCACGACTTCGAGGCCGTGCAGGACCAGGCGATGTTCGACATGGTCACCATGGGCATGGTGCCCGGCTGGGTGCCGCTGTCCAAGCAGCTCCGCTTCCGGCAGGCCCGGCAGGACCTGCAACGGGTGGTCGACCGGCTGGTGGCCGAGCGGGTCTCCCGCGACGCCGGGGAGATCGTGGGGGAGGACGCGCTGTCCCGCCTGATCGTCGCCACCCGGCAGGAGCCCGACCACAAGGTCGCCCGCCAGCGGATGCGCGACGAACTGGTCACCCTGCTGCTGGCCGGCCACGAGACCACGGCGAGCACCCTGGGCTGGACGTTCTACCTGGCCGACCGGCACCCCGAGGTGATGGACCGGCTGCACGCCGAGGCCGTCGAGGTGCTCGGCGACCGCCTGCCCGAGTTCGAGGACCTGCACCGCCTGCGGTACACCTCGATGGTGGTCGAGGAGGTCATGCGGCTCTACCCGCCGGTGTGGATCCTGCCGCGGCAGGCCCAGGCGGACGACGAGGTCGGCGGGTACCACGTCCCGGCCGGCTCCGACGTCCTGATCTGCCCGTACACCCTGCACCGCCACTCCCGGTTCTGGGACGACCCGGAGCAGTTCGACCCGGAGCGCTTCGACCGGGACCGGGCCACGGACCGGCCGCGCTACGCCTACATCCCGTTCGGGGCGGGGCCGCGCTTCTGCATCGGCAACCACCTCGGGCTGCTGGAGGCCACGTTCACGATCGCCATGGTCGCCCGGGACCTGCGGCTGAGGAAGGTGCCCGGGTACCGGGTGGTGGCCGAGCCGATGCTGTCGCTGCGAGTGCGCGGCGGCCTGCCGATGACGGTGCACTCCGCCGGCTGAGCGGCCACGCCCGCGCCGTGCACGGCAGAGCCCCCGCGACGACGTCGCGGGGGCTCTGCCGTGCGGAGGGCCCGTGCCGTCGCGCGGGCCGGGCAGGATCAGGCGGTGTCGGTGATCGGGGTCCGTACGGTCTGCGCGATGGTCCGTGCGTCCAGCAGTGCCAGCAGGACCGGCGGGTCGAGGACGCGGGCCGGGCGCAGGCGCAGTTCGATCGGCAGCAGCGGCACGTCCGGCCGCACCTCGATCGGTCCGACCGATCCCACCGACACGGGGTGGCCACCCGTCAGCACCTCGTCGAAGGCGGCCGGGACGGAGTGTGCCAGCAGGTACCAGGTGCCGGCCGGCACCTGGTCGAATAAGAAGACGCCGGGATGGGGGAGGACGGTACACGCGGCGGGCCGGCCCTCGGGGACCCGGGTCGGGAACAGCCCGAGGTACACGAGGCCGAGGTTCCCCGCGATCGGGGCCCGGATCTCGCCGCGGAAGGTGGAGAGCTCCGTGCTCCGGGCCAGGCCGCGCGCGTCGATCTCGATCCGGGGGGTGAAGCCCCCGAGCTGACGGTAGGTGGTGGGAGGCACGCCGACGCTGCTGGCGAACCGCGAGCTGAAGGTGCCGACGCTGTTGTACCCGACGCGGTGGCTGATCTCGGTCACCGTGAACGAGGTTTCGATGAGGAGGCGCTTGGCCGTTTCGAGCCGGAGGGCGGAGAGGAACCGCCGTGGTGACACCCCGGTCATCCGCTGGAATTCCCGGGAGAAGTGGAACTTGCTGTACATGGCCGCCTGCGCCATATCGTCGATGGTCAGTAACTCGCCGATGTTGTCGTGCATGGTTTCGATGGCCCGGGAAACAGCTTGCTCGATGGCAGATGTCATCTTTGACTCCAGCTTCTCCGCCGCACCTGCGGATGAACAGAATTCCACCCTTGCGATGATCGGGAACGAAAGTCACGGCCGCGGTGACAGGCCGACTGTCGAAGGCGCCAGGGCAAGCGAAGGGAGGACCCCCTTCGGAAGGCGAAGCTGAAAAGTGTCGCCGCCATAGCAAGTGACGACCGTAGCAGCAGGCACATGACAGCCGCAATGGGCCGGGCGGCACTTGCCGTTGGCAAGCCCGAACGGTGAGACGTCCCGGAAGTCGGGTTTGAACGGCGCCGGGAGCCCTCAGCAACGCGAGAGATGCGGGCGGGAGCGCAATGCGCGCACGATGCCACAGTCGCGTATGCGAATCGGGATCGGCCGGTGTGTGCCGTCCCCGCTTTTCGACAAGCAGCTGAGGAGATGCCGGTGGGATCGCCTACCTCAGATCGAAACCATGACCGGACCATGACGCTCGAAGCCTTCGCGGACACGATCGTCCCGGGCGAGAAACGCTCGCCCGACGACCGGGCGGTGGCCGGCGCCTCGACCGGCGGCGGTGCCGTCCAGGCGGGAGCCGTCGAACTGCTCGAAACCCCCGCGACCGGACTGTCGGACGCCCTGGACGACTACGTGCAGGCGCTCAACCGCCACGCGAGCACGTACGCGGACGAGCACGGCCTGCGGCTCGACGACTCGGTGCCGCCGTTCGTCGCCCTGCCGTTCGCGGACCGGACCGGCCTGGTGCAGGAGCTGACCGGAACGGAGCACCAGGAACGGGAACTGTGGGTCCTGCTGGCGCTGTTCGCCAACATGGCCTTCGACACGGCCGCCCACATGCACACCGCGGACGCGCTCGCGGCGGGCCACCCGGGCCTCACGGCGATGGGCTTCATGAAGCCCGACGAGGACGGCCTGTGGCGGTTCCCCGACTTCTCGTACGGCAAGCAGCTGGCAGACCCCCACCCGGACACCACGCCTACAGGGAGTCCCGCATGACGAGTACCGAGAGCACCGACGTCCTGATCGTGGGCAGCGGCTTCGGCGGCGCGATCGCGGCGTACCACCTGGCGGCCGGCGGCGCGAAGGTCACCATCCTGGAGCGCGGCCCGTGGCTGAAGGCCGACGACTTCGACCACGACTTCCTGCTCGGCTCCTCGTACACCCGGATCTTCGACTTCGTGGTGGGCGACGGCATGAGCCTGCTCGGCGGCAACTGCGTCGGCGGCGGCAGCGTGGTGTACTTCGCCGCGATGCCGCGCGCGCCGCGGTTCGTCTTCGAGCGCCGCGGCAGCATCGGCCGCCGGATGTGGCCGGCCGCCATCGACCGGGACGTCCTCGACCCCTGGTACGACCGGGTGGCCGAGGCGCTGCCCATCACCCAGCAGGACTGGAACGACGTCACGTACTCGGGCGGGCTGTTCGCCGCCGCCTGCGAGCACGCGGGACGCACCGCCAACCCCGTCCCGGCCGCCATCGACCGGGCGAAGTGCACCAACTGCAACTGGATGATGTCCGGTTGCCGCTTCGACGCCAAGCGGTCCCTGCTGCTGAACTACCTTCCGGCGGCCCTCGCGCACGGCGCCGAGATCCGGCCGCTGCACGAGGTGCAGCAGCTGTCCCGGACGGACGACGGCGGCTACCGGGTGCACTACGACGTCGTCGACGACGTGGACTACCGGGTGCACGTCGGCAGCGGCACGATCGACGCGAAGATCGTCGTGCTCGCCGCCGGCGCCGGTGCCACCCCGGTCATCCTCCAGCGCTCCGAGGCGACCCTGGGCACCATGCCGCACGCCGTGGGCCGCTACTTCTCCGGCAACGGCGAACGCCTCAACACGGCCATCGTGGACGAGGAGAAGGCCCGCGACCTGCTGGGGCTCAAGCGTTCCGACGGCCGGGCGTTCAAGGCCAACCAGATCGGCAAGGGCCCGGTCGTGGCGAGCTGGGACAACCTCGACGGGTCGCTGCCGGAGCACTCCCGGTTCTCCCTGGAGCAGCTCTACTTCCCGCCGGGCTTCGGCACCATCCTGGCGCAGGTGCCCGACGCGACCGGGCCCAGCTGGTTCGGCGTGGAGAAGAAGGAACTGGTCCGGCAGTGGCAGTCCTGGCTGACCGTCTTCACCATGATCGAGGACGACAACGAGGGCGTCTTCGGGCCGCCGCCGCCCACCGGCAACGCCGTCCGGATCTCCCAGCAGATGCTCGGGCGCGGGTCGATCTCGTACCGGCCGACCGACAACACCCTGCGCGCCTGGGCCGATTCGGACGCCGTCGTGAAGGACATCCTGGAGCGCGACGGACTCGCCCGCGTCATGCCGTGGACCAACGACCTGGTGGGCGCCTACACCGTGCACCCGCTGGCGTCCTGCCGGATCGGCGACGACCCGCAGACCTCGGCGCTCGACGACCGGCAGGAACTCCGCAACCACCCGGGCATCTTCGTCACCGACGGCTCCGCCGTCCCGGGAGCGCTCACGGTCAACCCCGCGCTGACCATCTCCGCGCTCGCCGAACGCGCGATCCCCGGCATCGTGAGGGCCGCGCGGGAGCGCGGCGTGAACGTCGTCTACGGCGCTCCCGCGCCGGACGGTGCGACCAGCGGGCGGCGCGGCGTGCAGGTGCAGCTGCCCGGTCTGATGCGCCGGTAGCCGGCCCCGGCACCGGATCGAGCCGTCGAGGAGGAGGCACATGACGACACCGTTCCTGCGGTCGGCCCTGCGGAGGTCGATGGCGCAGATCCACCGGGTCGCCGCGGTGCGGCCGGCAGCCGCGGGGGAGGAGGTGGCCGGCGTCTTCGCCGAGGTCGAGCGGGAGTTCGGCATGCTGGCACCGCCGATCGGGCTGCACGCCGCCGCGCCGGAGGTGCTCGCCGCCTCCTGGGTGATGCTGCGGGAGACCCTGGTGGCCGGCGGGCGGGTCGACCGCGCGACCAAGGAGGCGGTGGCCGCGGCGGTCTCGGCCGCCAACGCCTGCCCGTACTGCGTGGAGGTGCACGGCACGGCGCTGGCCGCGCTGCTGCCCGGGGCCGCCGCCCCGGGCACGGCCCGCGCGACGGCCGAGGGGTGGGCCGACTGGTTCCGGGCGGACGGCGACCGGGGGCCGGCGCCGGACGACCGGCCGCCGTTCCCCGCGCAGGCGGCGCCCGAGCTGGTCGGGGTGGCCGTCACCTTCCACTACCTGAACCGCATGGTCAACCTGTTCCTCGCGCAGAGCCCGCTGCCGGCCGGTCTCCCACCGGCCGCGCGGTCGGCGGCGAGGGCGGTCCTCGGCCGGCTGATGCGTCGCAGCGCGCGCCTCGCCCCGCCGGCCGGGACCTCCCTCGACCTGCTGCCCTCCGCGCCGCTGCCCGGGGACCTGGGCTGGGCGGCGGGCACCCCCAGCGTCGCCGGCGCGTTCGCCCGGGCGGCCGCCGCGATCGACGCGGCGGGGGCCCCGTCGGTGCCGGACGGCGTCCGCGCCCTGGTGGCGGACCGGCTGGCCGGGTGGGACGGCCGACCGCCGGGGATCAGCCGCGCCTGGGTCGAGGACGCGGTGTCGGCCCTGCCCGGGGACCAGCGTGCGGCGGGCCGGCTGGCCCTGCTGACCGCCCAGGCCTCCTACCAGGTCGACGACGGCCTCGTCGCCGAGTTCCGGAGCGACCGGCCCGGTGACACCGCGCTGATCGAGCTCACCTCCTGGGCCGCCCTGGCGGCGGCCCGGGAGCTGGGCGCCCGGCTCGGTGCCCGCCTGCCCAAGGCCGCCGACGGCTGACCCCGCGTACGGCCCCGCACGACCGAGGCTCCCGCCGACCGGCGGGAGCCTCGGCGCGTTCCCGGCCGCCCGCACGGGCATCGGCACGGGCGTCGGCACGGTTGCCCGCCCAGTCGTCCGCACAGCCGCCCGCACGACCGTCCGCACGGGCATCGGCACGGTCGTCCGGACGGGCGCGGCCCGCCCCGGAAATGACGGCGTTATTGAATAGCGGCGCCGAGAAATCACACCGTTATGGAAAAGCAGTGCCCCCCACCAGGCGGAAAGCAAACTCGGAGAAGACATCGGGGCGGCCGCAGATGCATTCTTGACGACAGTGCAGGCGAGTCGAGTCGGCGAGGAGATTCGCCGTCAATTCATCTCCATGGGTGGTGAATACGTGAGCAGTGAGCGGATCGCTATCGTAGGAATTGGCCTCCGTTATCCGGACGCCAATTCGGCGAGCGAACTGTGGGACAACGTACTGGGCGGCCGGCGAGCCTTCCGGCGGTTGCCGGACGAGCGGATGAACCAGGCGGACTACTGGTCGGAGGACCGGAGTGCGCCGGACCGGCACTACACGAAAAAGGCCGCGGTCCTGCGGGACTACGCGTTCGACCGCATCAAATACAGCGTCGCCGGAAGCACGTACCGGGCGACCGACCTGACGCACTGGCTGGCCCTCGACGTGGCCGCCGAGGCACTTGCCGACGCCGGATTCCCGGACGGCTCGGGACTTCCCCACCAGAGCACCGGCGTGGTGGTCGGAAACAGCCTCACCGGGGAATTCTCGCGGGCCAACATCATGCGGCTGCGGTGGCCCTACGTGCGCCGCACGGTGGCCGCCGCGCTCACCGGCCAGGGCTGGTCCGAGGAGGACGTCGCGAAGCTCCTCCAGGAGCTGGAGCCGCAGTACAAGGCGCCCTTCCCGGCCATCGACGAGGACTCGCTGGCCGGCGGCCTCGCCAACACCATCGCCGGCCGCATCTGCAACCACTTCGACCTGCGCGGCGGCGGCTACACGGTCGACGGGGCCTGCTCCTCCTCCCTGCTGTCCGTCGTCACGGCGGCGAAGGCACTGGCCGACGGCGAGCTGGACGTGGCCGTCGCCGGAGGCGTCGACCTGTCCATCGACCCGTTCGAGGTGATCGGCTTCGCCAAGACGGGCGCACTGGCCACCGGCGAGATGAAGGTCTACGACCGGGACTCCAACGGCTTCTGGCCCGGCGAGGGCTCCGGCATGCTCGTGCTGATGCGCGAGCGGGACGCGCTGGCGCAGGGGCGGCGGATCTACGCGAGCATCAGCGGCTGGGGCGTCTCCTCGGACGGCAAGGGCGGCATCACCCGGCCGGAGGCGAGCGGCCACCGGCTGGCACTGACCCGCGCCTACCGGCGGGCCGGCTACGGCGTCGAGACGGTCTCGTACTTCGAGGGCCACGGCACCGGCACGGCCCTCGGCGACGCGACCGAGATCGAGGCGCTGTCCTCCGCCCGCCGCACCGCGGACCCGACGGCCCGTCCGGCCGCGCTCGGGACGGTCAAGGGGAACTTCGGGCACACCAAGGCCGCCGCGGGTGTGGCCGGCCTGATCAAGGCGACCCTCGCCGTGCACCACCAGGTGATCCCCCCGGCCACCGGCCACGTCGACCCGCACCCCGGCCTGCTCGGTGACGAGGCGGCGATGTACGTCCCGCGCCAGGCCGAACTCTGGCCGGCCGGCCACCCGGTCCGGGCCGGGGTGTCGGCCATGGGCTTCGGCGGGATCAACACCCACGTCACCCTCGCCGAGGCACCCGGCAGCACCCGGCGCGAGGCGCTCGACGCGCGCACCACCCGGCTGGTCGCCGGCCGCCAGGACGCCGAACTCCTGCTGCTGGACGCGGCGGACACGGCCGCGCTGCGCGCGGAGCTGACCCGGCTGCTCGACCTGGTGCCGAAACTCGCCCAGGCCGAACTCGCGGACCTGGCGGGCACCCTGGCCGACCGGCTCACCGGCGGCCCGGTGCGGGCCGCCGTCGTGGCGACCGGCCCGGACGACGCCGTGCGCGGCCTCGAACGGCTGCTCGCCCTGCTCGACTCCGGAGCGCGGGAGGTCTCCTCGGCCGGTGAGGGGATCTTCCTCGGCCACGCCAGGACCGCCCCCCGGATCGCCTACCTCTTCCCGGGCCAGGGCTCCGGCCGCGGCGCCGTCGGCGCGATCCGGCGCCGGTTCGCCGCGGCGGAGGAGGTGTTCCGCGCCGCCGCCCTGCCCACCGGCGACGACCAGGTCGCCACCCAGGTGGCCCAGCCGCGCATCGTCACCGGCTCGCTGGCCGCGCTGCGGGTGCTGGACGCGATCGGCATCCGGGCCGACACCGCCGTCGGCCACAGCCTCGGGGAGCTCACCGCCCTGCACTGGGCGGGCGCGATGAGCGAGGAGCAGGTGGTGCGCCTCGCCACGATCCGCGGCCGGGTGATGGCGCAGGCCAGCCACGGCGGCGGCGCGATGGCCGGCCTGGCGGCGACCCCGGAGCAGGCCACCCGGCTGTCCGCCGGACAGGACGTGGTGATCGCGGGCTACAACGGGCCCCGGCAGACCGTGCTCTCCGGCCCCGCCGAGGCGGTCGACGAGGTCTGCCGCCTGGCCGCGGGCGAGGGCGTCACGGCGACCCGGTTGAACGTGTCGCACGCCTTCCACTCGCCGCTGGTCGAGCCGGCCGCGGTCGCGATGGCCGCCGAGCTCGCGCGGTTCGACTTCGAGGAGCCCGTCCGCCCGATCGCCTCCACGGTCACCGGCCGGATCCTGGACCCGTCCGCCGACCTGCGCGAGGTCCTGCGCGAGCAGGTCCTGCTCCCGGTCCGGTTCCAGGAGGCCGCCGCCGTGGCGGTCGCCGACGCCGACCTGGTCGTGGAGGTCGGCCCCGGCCGGGTGCTCTCCGGCCTGCTGGCGGAGATCGCCCCGAACCTCACCACCCTGGCGGTGGACACCGACAGCGCCTCGCTCGGCCCGCTGCTCAGGGTCGCCGCCGCCGCGTTCGTGCTCGGCGTACCGCTGCGGACCGCGACCCTGTTCGGCGACCGCCTGATCCGGCAGCTGCCGGCGGACGGTGCGATGACCTTCCTGGCCAACCCCTGCGAGGCGGCCCCGGCCATCGACGCGGAGCTCGCGGCGGCGGACGGCGGGCCGGGCCGGGACGAGCGGGCCGGCACGGCGGTGTCCGCGGACACCGGCGAGGGCCCGGACTCCACCCTGGAGCTGCTGCGCAGGCTCGCGGCCGAGCGGGTCGAACTGCCGCTGGACTCCGTCACCGCGCAGACCCACCCGATGGACGACCTGCACCTGAGCTCCATCACCATCGGCCAGATCGTCAACGACGTCACCCGGGCGCTCGGCCGGCCCGTGCTCGCCGCGACGCCCAACTACGCGACCGTCAACCTGGGCGGGATCGCCGAGCTGATCGACCAGCTGGCGGACACCGCGCAGGACGGCGGCCAGTCGGCGGGCGAGGTCGCCGGTGTGGCCCCGTGGGTGCGGCCGTTCGCGGTCGAGCACCGGGAGGCCGGCCTGCCGGCCCGGCCGCAGCCCGCCGAGGAACCCGCCCCCGCCGGGCGGTGGACGGTGCACAGCACCCCCGGCCACCCGCTCGCCGAACCGCTGGGCACCGCGCTCGCCGCGGCGGGCGTCGGGGACGGCGTGCTGCTCTGCCTCCCCGACGCGTGCGGACCGCAGGAGGCGGAGCTCTTCCTGACCGCCGGGCGGGCCGTCCTGGCCGCCCCCGAGGGCACCCGGCTGGTCGTGGTCCAGCACCGGCTGGGGGCCTCCGGCCTGGCGAAGACCCTGCACCTGGAGCACCCGTCGGTCCCGGTCACGGTGGTCGAGCTGGCCGACACCGCCCCCGAGGGCGCGGCCCGTGACGAGGCGGTGGCCCGCGTGGTCGCCGAGACCGCCGCCACGGCCGGCTTCGCGGAGGTCCGCTACCAGCCGGACGGGCGCCGGACCGTCCCGGTGCTCCGACCGCTGCAGCTGCGCCCCGCGACCGAGGGCGGGTCCCCGCTCGACGCCGGGGACGTCCTCCTGGTCACCGGCGGCGGCAAGGGCATCACCGCCGAGTGCGCCATCGCGATGGCGCAGGACTCCGGGGCGGCCCTGGCCCTGATCGGCCGCGCCGATCCGGCCACCGACCCCGAACTCGCCGGGAACCTCGCCCGGATGGAGGCCGCGGGCCTGCGCCACCGGTACGCCCGCGCCGACGTGACCTCGGCCGAGGAGATCGCCGCCGCGGTGGCCCTGCTGGAGAACGGGCTCGGCCCGGTCACCGCCGTGCTGCACGGCGCCGGCCGCAACCAGCCGGCCGCCCTGGAGGCGCTGAGCGCCGAGGACTTCCGCCGGACCCTGGCGCCCAAGACCGACGGGCTGGAGGCGGTCCTGGCGGCCGTCGAACCGGAACGCCTGAAGCTGCTGATCACCTTCGGCTCGATCATCGGCCGGGCCGGACTGCGCGGCGAGGCGCACTACGCCACCGCCAACGACTGGATGACCGAGCTGACCCTCCGCTTCCAGGACCGGTACCCGCGGGCCCGGGCCGTCGCGCTGGAGTGGTCGGTCTGGTCGGGCGCGGGCATGGGCGAACGACTCGGCGTCGTCGAGGCGCTGATCCGGGAGGGCATCACGCCGATCTCCACCGAGAACGGCATCCAGGTGCTCCGCGAGGTGCTCGCGGACCCCTCGGCCGGCCCCGTCCTGGTGGTCAGCGGGCGGGCCGGCGGCCTGCCCACCCTCACCACCGAGCGGCGCGAGCTGCCGCTGACCAGGTTCGTCGAGCGGGTGGTCGTGCACCACCCGGACATCGAGCTGATCACCGAGACCGAGCTGACCGAGGGCGGCGACCCCTATCTGACCGACCACCGGCTCCAGGACGACCTGCTCTTCCCGGCCGTGCTCGGCATGGAGGCGATGGCCCAGGTCGCCGCCGCGGTGAGCGGGCACCAGGGGCCGCCGCTGCTGGAGGACGTCGAGTTCCGCCGGCCCGTGGTGGTCCGGCCGGGCGGCTCGACCACCATCCGGATCGCGGCGCTGGTCCGGGAGCCCGGAACGGTGGACGTGGTGCTGCGCAGCGAGGGCACCGAGTTCGCGGCCGACCACTTCCGGGCCCGGCTGCGCTACCCGCGGCCCGAGGTGCCCGGGACGCCGGTGCCGGTCGAATTCGGCCTGCCGGCGGTGCCGGTGGACCCGGTGACCGAGCTGTACGGCAGCGTGCTCTTCCAGGGCAAGCGGTTCCAGCGCCTGCTGGAGTACCGGCGGGCGAGCGCCCGGCACGCGCTGGCGGAGATCTCCACCACCGCCCCGGCACCCTGGTTCGCGGCCTTCCTGCCGCAGGACCAGCAACTGGCCGACCCCGGGACCCGGGACGCGATGATGCACGCCATCCAGTGCTGCGTGCCGGACGCCACCCTGCTGCCGCAGAGCATCGAGCGGCTCTGGCTGGCCGACCCGGCGGACCAGGACGCCGAGTACGTGGTGCTCGACGCCAGGGAGCGCTCCCAGGACGGGGACAGCTACGTCTACGACCTCGACGTGCGCACCCCGGCCGGAAAGGTCGTCGAGCGCTGGGAGGGGCTGACCCTGGTCGCCGTCCGCAAGCGCGACGGAGCCGGACCGTGGGTGCCCGCGATGCTCGGTTCGTACCTGGAACGCGGCCTGGAACGGGTGCTGGGCGGCAGCCGCGCGGTGGTCGTCGAGCCCGCGGCGAAGCCCGCCGCGGAATCCACCGCGGAGTCCGCCGACGGCGACCGCCGGGCCCGCACCGCGACCGCTCTCGGCCGGGCGCTGGGACGGCCGGTGGACCTGCGCCACCGGCCGGACGGCAAGCCCGAACTCGCCGGTGGGCCCGGACTCGACGGGATCACGGTCTCGGCCTCGCACGGCCCCGGCCTGACCCTGGCGGTGGCCGGACCCGGGCGGCTCGCCTGCGACGTCGAGACCGTCCTGGAGCGGAGCGCCGAGGACTGGGACGCCCTGCTGGGCACCGGTCAACTCGCCCTGCGGGACCTGCTGGTGGCCGAGGCGGGCTGCAGCCCGGCGGTGGCCGGCACCAGGGTCTGGAGCGCGCTGGAGTGCCTGCGCAAGTCCGGCGCGACCACCCAGGCGCTGACGCTCGACCGCGTCCACCCGGGCGGTTGGGTCGTCCTGTCCGCCGGCGACGCGGCCGTCGCCACCTGGGTCACCACCGTCAACGACCGGACGGAGCCGGTGCTCTTCGCGGTGCTCGTCGGGAAGGAGAACTGATGTCGGCCTACTACGAGATCCGCCACACCGTGGGCTTCGAGGAGACCAACCTCGTCGGCAACGTCTACTACGTGAACTACCTGCGCTGGCAGGGGCGCTGCCGGGAGATGTTCCTCAAGGACAAGGCGCCGGGGGTGCTCGCCGAGCTGCGGGACGACCTGAAGCTGTTCACCCTCAAGGTGGAGTGCGACTTCTTCGCCGAGATCACCTCGTTCGACGAGCTGTCGGTCCGGATGCGGCTGGAGGAGCTGACCCAGACCCAGATCCAGTTCAGCTTCGACTACATGCGGATCGACGGCGAGCAGGAGAACCTGGTCGCCCGCGGCCGGCAGCGGATCGCGTGCATGCGCGGGCCGAACACGGCCACCGTCCCCGCCCGGGTGCCCGAGGAACTGCGCCTGGCGCTGGTGCCGTACGCCGAGGGGCCGGCCGTCGCGCGGGCCCTCGCGGCGCAGGTCCCGCCCGGCGGGCCGGTCGGGACGGGGCGGGCGCTGTGATCGGCAACGGCCGGTCCCCGGCCCCCGCCCAGGCACCGGGCGCGACGTCGGCGGCCGCGGCGAACCGCGCGGTCCTGCCGGGCGCCCTGCGCGAGACGATGGCTCGTTTCGCCACCGGGATCACGGTCCTGACCACCGGCGGCGAGCACGTCCACGGGATGACCGCCAACGCGTTCAGCTCGGTCTCCCTGGAACCGCCGATGGTGCTGTGCTGCGTGGCCCGCTCCGCGACGATGCACGAGGCGATCATGGCGTCCAGGTCCTTCGCGGTCTCCGTGCTCGGCGCCGAACAGGAGCACCTGGCGCGGTACTTCGCGAACAAGAGCAGGCCGCTCGGGGCCGCCCAGTTCGACGGCCTCGACTGGCAGCCCGGCCCGTTCACCGGGGCCCCGCTGCTGTCGGACTCGCTGGCCTGGCTGGAGTGCAAGCTCGCCGAGCAGTACGACGGCGGCGACCACTCCATCTTCCTCGGCGAGGTGCTCGCCTCGGACTGGGCGGACCACCGGGAGGCGCTGCTGTTCTACGGCGGCGCCTTCCACCGGGGCATCGGCGGGAAACCGGAAGAGATCGGCTGAGCGGGGGGATGGTCCGATGTTGGTGAGCGTGACCGGCGGCACCGGATTCGTCGGCATCCACTCGGTCGCGGCGCTGGTCTGCGGCGGCCACCGGGTGCGGATGCTGGTCCGCGACCCGGCCGCCGCGGAGCGGGTCCTGGGCCTGCTGGAGGTGGACCCGGGCGCCGTCGACCTGGTCGTCGGGGACGTGACCGACGAGGGCGACGCGGCCCGCACGGTGCGCGGCGCCGACGCCGTGCTGCACGCGGCCGCGGTGTACTCCTTCGACAGCCGGCGCAACGCGCAGATGCGCCGGACCAACGAGCGGGGAACCGAACTGGTGCTGGCCGCCGCCCGTCGCGCGGGCGCCGACCCGGTCGTCCACGTCTCCAGCATCGTCGCGCTGCTGCCGTCCCCCGGACGGCCGCTCGGGGAGCACTCCCCGGTCGGCCGTCCCCGGGACACGTACATGGCGACCAAGGCGGCGGCCGAGCGGATCGCGCGGGGCCACCAGCGGGACGGCGCGCCGGTGGTCATCAGCTACCCGCCCGCGCTGCTCGGCCCGCAGGACCCGGGGCTGGGCGACCAGAACGCCCGGCTGCGCAACACCCTGCGCGGACTGATGCCGATCTGGCCGCTGGGCGGCTTCCCGGTCGGCGACGTCCGGGACACCGCGCAGCTGCACGCCCGGCTGCTGACCACACCGAGGGCGGGCTCCGACCGGCACTTCGGACCCGGCCACCACCTGCCCACCCGGCAGTACGTGCGGACCCTGCGGGAGGTCACCGGGCGGCGGCTGCCCGCGGCCTTCCTCCCCGCCCGGGCCATGCTGCCGATCGGCGCCCTGGCCAGTCTGCTCCAGCGCGGATGGCCCTGGCACATCCCCGCCGAGTACGGGGCCGTCTACACCTGCGCCTGTGCGACCCCGGTCGACCCCGCGGCGAGCACCGGGGGGCTGACGCCGAGGCCGACCGCCGAGACCATGGCGGACACGGTGCGCTGGCTGTACGCCGAGGGCCGGCTGACCGCCGGTCAGGCCGGGCTGCCGGCCGTGGACAAGGAGCACTGAGCCGTACCCGACGGCCGGCCCCGGGTGGACCTGAGTCCGCCCG
>NZ_JBHXEM010000160.1:0-17405 GCF_042724755.1 Kitasatospora sp. NPDC127067
GGCGCCGGCTCCGCCGGGTGCAGCCGATCCGGGAGTCTGGGGGCCGGGAACGCCGGTACCGCAGGAAGGGCCGGGGCCTGTCCTGCGGTTCCGGGGTGGTCGCGCCGCCCTCCCGAGCGGGCGCGACCGGGGTGGGTCAGGAGGTGGGGCGGGTGGCCGGCTTGCGGCGGGAGACGTAGAGGGCCGCGGCGCCGAGGCTGATCGCGAGGCCGGCACCGAGGGCGAGGTACGGGGTGGCCGGGTTGGAGCCGGTCTCGGCGAGTTCGGTGGTCGAGCCGGTGGTGGCCCGGGTGGTCGACGTGGTCGAGGCGGTCGACTTGCCGGTGGTGCCGGTCTTGGCTGTGGTGGTGGTGTTGGAGACCGGGGTGACCGCCGCGGGCTGCTCCACCGGCTTCTCGGCGGGCTTCTCGGCGGGCTTCTCGACCGGCTTCTCGGCGGCCGCCCTCGCTTCGGCGAGGGCCTGGTCCGCGGCGGCCTTGGCGGCGGCCGCGGCCTTGGTGGCCTGGTCCGCCGTGTGGATCCGCCGGAACGCCTCGACCCGGGCGTCGTCCAGGGCATTCGCCGCGGCGGTCACGGCGGCCTTGGCCTTCGCGTCCGCGGCGTTGGCGGCGTTCGCAGCGGCGTACGCCTTGTTCAGCCGCTCCCTGGCCGCGGGCAGCTCCTCCTCCGTGGCGACGCGGAACGCGTCGGAGGCCGCCTCGGCCTCCTTCCTGGCGGCGTCCTTGGCCGCGGCGGCCTTCACCGCGGCGGCCTTGGCCTCCTCGTACGTGCCCTGGTAGGGCTGCGAGTTGTCGAGGAAGGCGGAGGCCTCGGCCCGCACCTTGGCCTCGTTGGCGATGGCCGCCGTGTACGCCTTGGCGGCGTCGGCGACGGCGCGCTCCAGTTCGGCGATCGAGCCGTTGTCGCTCCGGGTCTGCGCGACGGAGGCCGACTCCGCGAAGGCGGGTGCCGCGGAGAGCACCACGGCGGGCGAGACGACGGCGGCGACGAGGGCGGCCGAGACCAGCGAACGGCGGAGTTTCACAATGACCCCTTTCGGGCCTGCAGGAAAGCAAAAGCCTCGGCCGGAAGGGTTTCCGACGGCCGGGCAGCACCGATCATAGGCATACGCATTCTTGACGCTCCATGCCGGATTCCGGCAATGACCGGGCACCGTGTCTTCCTGGTTCGCCGGGGAATTGACGAGTCGACAAAGTCGGGGCGGTCCGCTGCGCAAAGGCCGGAATTCCCGACATTCGGGCGAACCCGCAGGAAATCCGGTCAGTGCTGGCAGGGCAGTTCGACGCGGAAGGTGGCGCCCTCGCCCGGGGCGGTGTGCAGGGTGAGCGTGCCGCCGTGGGCGCGGGTGAGGGCGGTCGCGATGGCGAGGCCGAGGCCGGCGCCGCCGCCGTTGTCGCGGCTGCGGGAGGGATCGACCCGGAAGAAGCGGTCGAAGACCCGCTGGGCCTGCTCCTCGGTGAGGCCCGGGCCGGAGTCGGCGACCTCCAGCAGGCAGACGCCACCGGGGTCGGTGCCCACCCCGATCCGGACCGGGGTGCCGGGCGGGGTGTGCTTGACCGCGTTGCCGACCAGGTTGGTGACCACCTGCCGCAGCCGGGCCTCGTCGCCGATGACGGGCGCGGCGCCGGGCGCGCCGGTGCCGGCCGGGCCGGTGAGCGCGACCGGGCGGCTCGGGTCGAGGGCGGTGAGGTCGTGCAGCGCGTCGGCGGCGAGGGTGCGCAGGTCCATCGGGGCGAGGTCGAGCGGGCGCTCCTCGTCCAGCCGGGCGAGCACCAGCAGGTCCTCGACCAGGGCGCCCATCCGGTCGGCCTCGCTCTCGATCCGGGTCATGGTCCGCTTGACGTCGGCCTCGGCGGGCAGCCCGCCCATCCGGTACAGCTCGGCGAAGCCGCGGATCCCGGCCAACGGGGTGCGCAGCTCGTGCGAGGCGTCGGCGACGAAACGCCGCATCCGGGCCTCGGACTCGGCGCGGGCCGCGAAGGCCGCCTCGATCTGGGTGAGCATCCCGTTGAGCGCGACCGACAGCCGGCCGACCTCGGTGCCCGGGGAGAGCTCCGGCATCCGGTGCGACAGCTCGCCGGCCGCGATCCGCTCGGCGCCCTCCTCGATCCGGCGCAGCGGCCGCAGCCCGGCCCGTACGGCGAAGAGGCCGAGCGCGGCGATCACCACCAGGACGCCGCCGCCGATGGCCTGGAAGGAGGTGCGCAGCTTGCCGAGGGTGGCGTCGATGTCCTCGCGGGAGACCGCCACCATGACGTGGGTCGGGGTGACCGCCGGCGAGGCGTACGCGCTGGGGTTGGCGGCCTGCCCGCGGGGGGTCTGGAGCGGCAGCACCAGGACCCGCCAGCGGTGCTGGCCGCGCTGGTCGGGCAGGTCGAAGGGGACGTCGGGGGCGGTCCGGGTCGGGTCCAGTCCCTCCAGCTGGGGCGCCGGGTCGCTGTCCGAGACGGGCTGGCGCATCAGCGCCTGGACCTTGCCGTCCGAGGAGAGGTACTGCACCAGGTACTGGCTGGGCAGGCTGACCCGCCGGCCGGCGACGGCGGGGCGGCCGGCGCTCTGCGCGGTCAGCTGGCCCGGGGGCTTGCGGGAGAGCGGCGGCCCGTAGCGCTGGAGCTGTTCGTCCAGCTGCTGCACCAGCTGGCTCCGGACGGTGCCGAGCACGAAGGTGTCGCTGACCGCGAGCCCGGTGGTGACCAGGGCGAGCACGAGCACCAGCAGCCGGGCGCGCAGCGACATCCGGGCGGAGAAGCGGGCGAGCACGAGCGGACCCGGTCAGCCCTGCGGGGGGCGGCGCAGGGCGTAGCCGATGCCGCGCACGGTGTGGATCAGCTTGGGGCCGTGCGCCGGGCCGGAGTCGAGCTTGCGGCGCAGGTAGGAGATGTACGACTCGACGATGGAGAGGTCCCCGCCGAAGTCGTAGGCCCAGACGTGGTCGAGGATCTGCGACTTGGAGACCACCCGGCCGACGTTGGCCATCAGGTAGTGCAGCAGCTTGAACTCGGTCGGGGAGAGCGAGACCGGGGTGCCGCCCCGGGTGACCTCGTGGGCGACCGGGTCGAGGCTGAGGTCGGCGACGATCAGCCGGCCGTCCTCGGCGGGCCCGCCGGCCCGGCGCAGGATGGCGCGGATCCGGGCGATCAGCTCCTCCAGGCTGAACGGCTTGGTGACGTAGTCGTCCGCCCCGGCGGCCAGGCCCTGCACCTTGTCGCCGACGCCGTCCTTGGCGGTGAGGAAGAGCACCGGCAGGTGGTCGCCGGGGTGCCCGTGGGCCGGGCCGGCTATCTGTCCGCGGCTGGTGCGCTCGCGCAGCTTCTCGACGACGGTGAAGCCGTCGAGGTCGGGGAGCATCACGTCGAGCACGACCAGGTCCGGGCGCTCGGCGGCGACCAGTTCGAGCGCCTCGGTCCCGCTGGCGGCGGAGGCGACGCGGAAGCCGGAGAAGCGCAGCGAGGCGGAGAGCAGCTCGCGGATGTTGGGTTCGTCGTCCACGACGAGCAGGAACGCTTCGCCCTGGCCCCCGGCCACCGTGGAGCCGCCTGGTGTGGTGACAGTGCCTTGCACGGGGCTTTCGCCTCCCGGTCGGACGATGACGTTCAGCATGAGGCTAGCCCCCGGAGGCTATGCGGCATGGATGAATGTTGGATTAACACCTTATCGGTCGGTTTTTGGACGATCGGCGCACAGGGGTGGGCTCGATGGTGTGCGCACGGGCGTGGACACGACGGACGCGCGCCGGACGGGGGCCCCGCCCGCCCGGCGCGACGCGCCTCACACCCGCGCACGGCTCCGGATCGGCCGCCCCTGTGTCCGCGGCCGGAGCTTCTCCGGGAGCCTGATCACCCGCCGGATGCGGGTGATCAGGCTCCCGGCGCGGCCGTGGCCTGCGCGGCCCGGATCCGGCGGTGGGCGGAGGCGGCCAGCCGACGGCAGGCGGCCGGACTGCGGCCGACGATCGCGGCCACTTCGACGAAGGGATGGCCGAAGACGTCGTGCAGGACGAAGGCGACCCGTTCGGCCGGGGTCACGGCCTCCAGGGCCACCAGGAAGGCCGTGCCCACCGTCCCGTCCGGGGTGATCCGGTCGGCCGGGTCCGCCGCCGGGGCCGCCGGGCCGGCCACGGGGTCGGCCGCGGGGTCGGCTGCGGCGTCCGTCCACTCCCGGCGCGCGGGCGGCGGCCCGGGGATCCACCCGCCGACGTGGCGCTCCCGCCGCACCCGGACCGAGCCGAGCCGGTTGAGGCAGATCCTGCTGGCCACCGTGGTCAGCCAGCCGCCGGACGAGACGATCGCCTCCCGCTCCCGCCGGGGCAGCGCGTACCAGCGGGCGTACGTCTCCTGCACCACGTCCTCGGCGTCCACCGGCGAACCGAGCAACCGGTACGCCAGGTCGATCAGCCGGCGCCGCTCGCCCATGATCGCGCCCGGGCCCGGCTCGGTCGTGGTGCTGCCCCCTGCTTCCCGCACCGTGTCCCCACCCCTTCGACTCGACGGCTCTCCGCTCCTCCTATGACAGCGCGGCGGCCCGGGATGTGACGCCTTCCCGCTCATGTCACATTTCGAGCGGCTGTTCTGTCCTGTCCGTCGTACCTGTGGAACGGAACGGAGAACCCGATGAACGACTTCCAGGCGATCGCCGACCGCGTCGAGATCACGGCCCTGCAGGCCGAGTTCACCGACGCGGTGATGATGCGCGACCGCGCCCGCCTCGCCGCGCTGTTCACCCCCGACGGCGTGCTGCGGATGCCCGACGTCCCGATCGAGCTGACCGGCCCGGAGCAGATCCGGGCCGGCGGCGAGAAGCTCCAGGAGCAGTGGGACTTCTTCATCCAGAACACCCACCCGGGGGCGGTCGTGATCGACGGCGACACCGCGACCGGCCGCGCCCACATGTACGAGCTCGCGCGCCTCAAGGACGGCCGGCAGGGGATCAACCACGCGATCTACCACGACCGGTACCGGCGCACCGCGGACGGCTGGCGGTTCACCGAGCGGGTCTACGAGACCCGGTACCTGGACACCAGCCCGCTGCCCGGCTCGGCACCGGATCCGGCCCGGCCGGCCCCGTGGACCGGCCCGACGGACGCCGGCCGCTGAGGCCGCGGAATCCCCTCGTTTTCCCTCCTGCTATGATTTGCAGCGAGGCGAAGGCAATGCTTTCGAGCAATTGCCCGGCCCGATCATTTCGGTGGTCATAGCGAGAGGGAAACGCCCGGCTCCATTCCGAACCCGGAAGCTAAGCCTTTCAGCGCCGATGGTACTGCAGGGGGGACCCTGTGGGAGAGTAGGACGCCGCCGAATTCTTCTTACGGCCCCTGCCGTGTCCGACAGTGACACGGCAGGGGCTTTTTTCATTTCCCCCGCCGTTTCCCCCGCCATTCCCTCCGCCGCTCCCCCGCCGCTTCGCCCGCCGCTTCGCCGCCCGCGGTTCCGGTGCCGCGGCACGCCCTCCGACGCATCCAGCATGTGAGATGCAGAGTCCCGGAAGAGCCGCTTTGCGGGCATCTGAGAGGATAGCGAACATCGAAACGGACTTGCGTCTCGCCAACTGAGACTGCAATATCATGGTATGGACAACACTAGCGGCGTCGGCGTTCTCGACAAGGCCGCTCTGGTGCTCAGCGCACTGGAGTCGGGCCCCGCCACGCTGGCGGGGCTGGTCGCCGCCACCGGTCTGGCGCGCCCCACCGCCCACAGACTCGCCGTCGCACTCGAACACCACCGCCTGGTCACCCGGGACATGCAGGGCCGCTTCATCCTCGGCCCCCGCCTGTCCGAACTCTCCGCCGCCGCCGGCGAGGACCGACTGCTCGCCACCGCGGGCCCCGTCCTCACCCACCTGCGCGACGTCACCGGGGAAAGCGCGCAGCTCTACCGCCGCCAAGGCGAAATGCGCATCTGCGTCGCCGCCGCCGAACGACTCTCCGGCCTGCGCGACACCGTCCCCGTCGGCAGCACCCTGCCGATGAAGGCCGGCTCCGCCGCCCAGGTCCTCCTGGCCTGGGAAGAGCCCGAGCGCCTCCACCGAGGCCTCCAGGGCGCCCGCTTCACCGCCACCGCGCTCAGCGGCGTCCGCCGCCGCGGCTGGGCCCAGTCCATCGGGGAGCGGGAGCCGGGCGTCGCGTCCGTCTCCGCCCCCGTCCGCGGGCCGTCCAACCGCGTGGTGGCCGCCGTCTCCGTCTCCGGCCCCATCGAGCGCCTGACCCGCCACCCGGGCCGGCTGCACGCCCAGGCCATCATCGAAGCCGCCAACCGGCTCACCGAGGCCCTGCGCCGCAGCTGACGGAATCCGGCCGACGGACACGACGGCCGACGGACACGAAAGAACGGGCCGCGCCCGAGGAGGTCTCTTCCTCGGGCGCGGCCCGTTCCGTCGTTCCGGCCGTCCGTCCCCGTCCACGGCTCGATCCGTGCGGTTCGGGTCCTGCGGTTCGAGTCCTACGGTTCGAGCCGGTGCGGGCCCCGGAAGAGGAACGTCGCCTCGCGGATCGACGGCAGGCCCAGCGCCAGCATGAGCAGCCGGCCGAGCCCCAGACCGAGCCCGCCGTGCGGCGGCGTGCCGTAGCGGAAGCAGTCGAGGTATCCGGAGAGCGGCCCGGTGTCCATGCCCTTCTCCCGGGCCTGGGCGACGAGACGGTCGTACCGGTGCTCGCGCTGGGCGCCGGTGGTGATCTCCACGCCCTTCCACAGCAGGTCGAAGGACTCGGTGACGGTCGGGTCGTCCTCGGGCCGCAGGTGGTAGAACGGCCGTACGGCGGCCGGGAACCGCGTGACGAAGACGAACTCGTGCCCGGTCTCCTCGGCGATCAGGGCGCACAGCGCGCGCTCGCCCTCGGGGTCGAGGTCGTCCTTGACGCCCTCCCGGTCCCAGCCGGTGGCGCGGAGCCGGGCCAGCGCCTCGGCCATCGTGATCCGGGGGAACGGCAGCCCGGGGACCGTGACCGCGGTGCCGAAGTGCTCGGCGATCGCCGAGCCGTGGCGTTCGGCCACGGCCGCCAGGACGCGGTGCAGCATCCGCTCCTCGAAAGCCATCACGTCCTCGACCCCGTCGATCCAGGCGATCTCGACGTCGACCCCGGTGAACTCGGTGGCGTGCCGGGAGGTGAAGGACGGCTCGGCCCGGAACACCGGCCCGATCTCGAAGACCCGGTCGATGCCGCCGGCGATGGCCATCTGCTTGTAGAACTGCGGGGACTGGGCGAGGTAGGCGGTGCGGCCGAAGTAGCCGACCTCGAACACCTCGGCGCCCGACTCGGAGGCCGTCCCCATCAGCTTCGGCGTGTGCAGCTCGGTGAAGCCCTCCTCGGCCGCCACCTCGCGCATCGCCCGCTCGACGGTCGTCTGGACGTCGAAGACCAGGTGCTGGGAGGGGCGCCGGATGTCGAGGAAGCGCCAGTCCAGGCGCTGGTCGATACCGGTCCTCTCGTCGATCGGCAGCTTCGGCTCGGCCGGTGAGACCACCTCCACCCGGGACGGGACGATCTCCAGCCCGCCGAGCTTGACCTGCGGGTTGGCGACGACCTTTCCGGTGATCTTCACGGCGGACTCGACCGTCACGCCCTCGAAGGCGGCCTCGACGGCGTCGCCCTCCCCACCGCGGAGGTGGGTGACCTGCACGAGACCGGTGTGGTCCCGGACCAGCACGAACTGGATGCGCCGCTGGAGTCGGAGCGTGTTCACCCACCCGTGGACGGTGACCGTCTCTCCGAGGTGCGCGTGGAGCTCTACGACAAGGGTGCGCGTCATGACAGGGGACCCCCTGGGGTGCGGGCGCGTTGGTCGCGCCACGTCGACGGGCGGTAAACGGCCGCCCTGGGCGCGTTCACCGTAGGGGATCAAGCCAGCGGGAGTCGCCCGGTTTTCCGCCGTGGCCGGGCGGGCGGACAGCGCCCGGCGGCCCCTCGCGAGGCGCAAGGGGCCGCCGGAACGATCCGGTTGTGCCCGGCCCGGTTGTGCCCGGCTCGGCTGTGCCCGGCCGAATGCCTCGGGGCCGCCGGTGCGGCCGCGGGGCCGTCAGTGCAGCCGCGACTGCCAGTCGGCGGGGACCTTGCCGGCCGGGCCCGGGGTGGGCTGGTCGGCCGGGTGGGCGGTGGGCGGTGCCAGCGGCGGGCCCTCGTAGTACGCGCCGGTCTCCAGGTTCCAGAACCAGTCCTCGCCGGGCTCGAAGCTGACCAGGAACGGGTGGCCGGCCCCGCGGGCGTGCTTCGTCGCGTGCTGGGCCGGGGAGGAGTCGCAGCAGCCGATGTGGCCGCAGGCCGCGCAGCGCCGCAGGTGGAACCACCACCCGCCACCGGCCAGGCACTCCGCGCAGCCCTCGCCGCTGGGCACCGCGGTGGGGTCGATCCCCGGGATCGGCTCGCCGGTCATGCCTGCCTCCTCGGCTGGGCGGTCCGTCCCCACCAGCCTGGCCCGGTCGCGGTGGTGCTGCCAGTCCGGCGGGCGGCCGCGGCGGTGCCGCCGGTCCGGCGGGCGGCGGCGGTGCGGGTCGGCCGCCGTCCGGACGACCGCGGGCCGGCTTCGTCCTACGCTGGCTGGAGGGAATCTCGGGGACCCGCCGGCCACCACCCCACGGAGTCGCCATGGCCACCACGAAATGGTTCTTCGAACCCAGCCACACCGGTGCGGAGTTCCGCGCGAGACACATGATGGTCACCTACGTGCGCGGCCAGCTGAAGAACGTGCACGGCTTCCTGGAGGTCGACCCGGACGCTCCGGAGCAGGCCAGGGTCGAGGCGACCATCGACGCGACCCAGGTGTACACCGGTTCGCCCGAGCGGGACGCGCATCTGCGCAGCGCCGACTTCTTCGACGTCGAGCACCACCCGACCTGGAGCTTCGTCGGATCACAGGTCCACCAGGTGAGCGCGAGCGGCTTCGAGGTCACGGGTCGGCTCACCATCCGCGGCGTGACCCGCCCGGTCACCTTCGACGTGACCTACCTCGGGCAGTGGGACACCCCGTGGTGGGAGGACGGGCGCGACCTGGGCCCCCGGCGGCGCGCCGGATTCACCGCCAGCACCCGGATCAACCGCCAGGACTTCGGCGTGAGCTGGAACGACGTGGTGGACCGGGGCGGCACGGTGGTCGGCAACCTGGTCGACGTCGAGGTCGACGTCGAAGCGGTCCTGGAGAGCGCCCCCGGGGCCGAAGACGCCGCCCCGGGGACCGGAGGTGCCGCCGCCTGACCGGACGCCCGCAACCTTTCGGCCCGCCCACCGCATCACAGTGAGTGCAGGACCATGGGAGGGGACGGCGCCGCACGCGGATCGGTCCGCATTGCGTACGGACCACCCAATTCCCCGCATTCATTCAGTGCGTACACGACCCGCCCTGTCGGGGCCGGTCCCCCGCCTGTTGCACAGCCGTGACAACCGCGCCCGAAAAACCGTTCGGCCGGTGACTTTCACCGGTTAGCATTCCGGAATGGATTCGAACCACCCCCCGATATGGAGTTCCGCCGAGGACGCGGCCGCCCAGCCGCCCCGCAAGGCGCCGCTCCGGCTGGCCCGCTTCGGTGCGACCTTCCTGGGGGTGAGCGTGGTGTCCGGCGTCCTGCTGGCCGGCCTCGCCCTGCCCGTCGCCGGCGGCATCGGGCTGGCGGCCAAGAACACGGCGGAGGGGTTCGAGGACGTCCCCTCCGACTTCAAGACCCCGCCGCTCACCCAGGCCACCCAGATCTTCGACGCCAAGGGCGGGCTGATCGCCAAGGTCTACGAGCGCGACCGCACCGTCATCACCGCCGAGCAGATGTCGCCGTTCATGCGGCAGGCCCAGGTCGACATCGAGGACGCCCGCTTCTACGAGCACGGCGCCGTCGACCTCAAGGGCGTGCTGCGCGCCATCAGCAAGAACGCGGAGAGCGGCACCACCTCCCAGGGCGCCTCCACGCTGACCCAGCAGTACGTGAAGAACGTCAACGTGGAACAGGCCGGCGACGACCGGGACGCCGTCCTGGAGGCCCAGCGCAAGACCCTGGGCCGCAAGATCCAGGAGCTCAAGGTCGCCATCAAGCTGGAGGAGGAGGTGCCGAAGGAGCAGATCCTCACCAACTACCTCAACATCACGTACTACGGGAACGGCGCCTACGGCGTGGAGGCCGCCTCCCAGCGCTACTTCAGCAAGAGCAACAAGGACCTGACCGTCGCCGAAGCGGCCACGCTCGCCGGGCTGGTGCAGAACCCGTCCCAGTACGACCCGAAGCTGCACCCGCAGGCCGCGCAGAACCGCCGCGACACCGTCATCGACAAGATGCTGGAGAACAAGCACCTCACCGCCGAGCAGGCGAAGGAGGCGAAGGCCACCCCGCTGGGCCTCAACTTCAAGGCCCCGCAGAACGGTTGCATCACCGCCCAGGCCGGGATGGGCTTCTTCTGCGACTACGTGCGCCACGTGGTCAAGCAGGACCCGGTCTTCGGCAAGAGCGCCGACGAGCGCAAGAAGTTCTGGAACCAGGGCGGCCTGAACATCTACACCACGCTGGACCCGGACAAGCAGGCCGCCGCCCAGAACGCGGTGAGCACCAACGTGCGGGTCACCGACACCGTGTCCGCCGCCGCCTCCATGGTCGAGCCCGGTACCGGCAAGATCCTGGCGATGGCCCAGACCCGCCCGTACGGCCTGGACACCAACCAGAACCAGACCGTCGTCAACCTCAACGTCGACGCGGCGATGGGCGGCGGCAACGGCTTCCAGCCCGGCTCCACCTTCAAGCCGGTCGTCGCGGCCGCGGCACTGGAGGCCGGCCTGCCGGCGACCCAGGAGTACTCGTCCCCCAACAAGCTCGAGTACCCGACGATGAAGACCTGCGAAGGGACCTGGAAGAACGACGCCCGCCCCAAGACGGTCGTCCCCAACGAGTCCGCGAGCGAGAAGGGCCCGTACCAGCTGAAGATGGCAATGGCCCTCTCGGTCAACACCTACTTCATCCAGATGGAGCAGGAGATCGGCCTCTGCGCGGTCAAGCAGATGGCCAACAAGCTCGGCATCACCACCAAGGCCAGCGGCAAGCCCCTGGAGGAAGTCCCCGCGATGGCCCTGGGCGTCGAGGAGATGAGCCCGCTGACCATGGCCAACGTCTACGCGACCTTCGCCGCCCAGGGCACCCACTGCGCCCCGGTCGCCATCAACCGGATCACCACCGTCGATGGCAAGGACGTCCCCGTCCCGGCCGGCCAGTGCGAGAAGGTGTTCTCCGAGTCGACGGCGCGGGCGCTGAACACCGTCCTGAACGGCGTCACCGAGAACAACGGCACCGGCGCGGCGCTCAGCCTGGAGGACAACCGGCAGATCGCCGGGAAGACCGGCACCTCGGACCGCAAGCGGGCCGCCTGGTTCAACGGCTACACCCCGCAGCTCGCCACCGCCGTCTGGATCGGCGGCCCCCAGGGCGGCGTGGAGATGCGCAACATCACCATCAACGGGAAGTACCGCGCCGAGGTCTTCGGCGCCGACGGCCCCGGCCCGATCTGGCGGGACGCCATGAACCAGGCCCTGCGCGGCACCCCCAAGCAGTCCCTGCCGATGGCCGACATCCCCGACCCGGCGCCCAAGACCAACCCGAACAGCACCGGGACCGGGGCCCCCACCGGCCCGGCGCCCGGCGCGGGCCCGGCGACCGCACCCCAGCCCGACCCGCAGCAACCCGACCCCCAGCAGCCCTGACCGCGCGACCCCCGCAGCACCTCGCCCCGCCGAGCAGCAGCTCGGCGGGGCGACGTGTTCGGAGCCGGTCCCGATCCCGCAGGCATCCCGGCGGCTCCCCCCCCCCGGGGGAGGGGGGAACCTCCGGAACGGGTCCTGCCGGGTGGGCCGTTACGGGGTGACGATCGGGAACTGCGGGTCGGGGAGGGTCAGCGTGCCGAAGACCCGGTCCGCCGCCTCCTGGGCGTGCTCGCCCTCCAGGAGGACCAGCTTGTCCTCGACCGCCGCGTCGAAGGCCCGGGGTGAGCTGGAACAGCAACTGCACGCCGGCCAGCTCGTACTGGTACAGCCCCGGCCGCCAGGGGATGACGTAGGCCTGCTCGTTCCACTGCGCCTTCGGCACCGCCGGGTGCTCGGGCCCGCCGATGTGGACGGTCGGCGGGACGAGAGTGACCTCGCCGGTGGAGATGGTCAGGCCCAGGCCGGCACCGACCTGCCCCGTCGGCCCCTTGTCCAGCCGCGCCGCGTACATGTACTGGGCGCGCCGGGCCATCGCCGGGCCGGCGTGGATGTTCTCGCTGACGGCGTGTTCGAGGAAGCCCTCCGGCGCGACGACGGGGACGCCCGGCTCCAGCGGGTCGCCGAGCTCGGCGAACAGACCGCGCGAACCACCGAAGTGGTCCACGTGGCAGTGGGTGTAGACGACGCCCTTGACCGGCCGCTGCTCCTTGGTGAGCTCGGTCCTGTCCCGGAACAGCCGGAGGGCGGCCTGCGCGGTCTCGTAGCAGGCGAGCGGGTCGATGACGACCAGGCCCTCGTCGGACTCGATGATCGTCATGTTGGAGAGGTCGTAGCCGCGCACCTGGTAGACCCGGTACGCGCGACAGCTGGTGACCTGGAACAGCCCGGCGACGGCGGTCAGTTCGCCCTGCCGGTGGAGGCTGCCGTTGACCGTCGGCATCTCCGCGCGCAGGTCCGGGTCGAGGAACTCGTACGCGGTGAAGTCCCAGACCACCTTCTCTCCGCTCCTGCGGGACACGATGACCGGGACGTCCGGCGGGGCGATCATGAACCGGCTGGCGTCGGCGAAGTCCCGGCCGTCCTTCTCGTCGGCGGCCGGGACTCCTCCGCGGCCTTCCGGTTCGCCGCGGCGACGGCGACCGTGGGCTCGATGGGTTCGGTGCACTCGGGCGTTCCAGGCAATGGCGAAGCCACCTCCACATCGTTTGTGTGAGCGTCGCAGCGCGACCCGGTCACGCTATGCACGCACTCGGTCACTCACAAGCGCGCCGATCGAGCCACCATCCGGACCAGAACGGCCGGAATCCGGTGCAATGCCGCATCCGCGCGCACAGGAAGTCGATGTCGCCGACTTCCCGCGCCCTCAGAGCGACCAGCGGACGGTGCTGCCGTCCGGCGCCGTACAGCCCACGAACTGGCCCTCCGGACCGGCCTCGACGGTGAGCCACTCACGGCGGGGGCGGTTCTGGTCGAGCCAGGCCCGATGGGCGGCTTCGACCGTCCGCCAGAGGTCACGGGGGCCGCCGAGGACGACGGTGCGGCCGTGCGCGCGGGCGGTCGAGCCGTCCGCGAAGTCGCGAAGTGCACGGCCGTCACGGACGACAGTGGGCCCGAGGTGGAGATCGGCCCAGAACGCGAACCCCGGGTCGTCCAGGACGTACGAGTCGAGCTCCGTGGCCCGGCTGCCCGCACGGGCCTCGGCCACCTCCCACCCCGCGGTCCCTTCGCCGCGCAACGGCATGAAGGCGGCCGGACGGTGCAGGAACCGCCCGACCGCACGCCCGTCCGGCAGCTTGGTGAGCCTGGCCACCGCACCACCGACCGGGGCGACGACCAGGCCGCCGGGCACGCACTGGTCGAGCCACGCCGGGGGCAGCCGGCGGACGCCACAGGTGGCGATGACCCGGTCGTACGGCGCGCCGTCCGGGTAACCGTCCGCTCCATCGACCCGGACCGCGACGGCCTCGAACCCCGCTTCACCCAACCGGGTACGGGCCGTGGCCACCAGGTACTCGGCGCGGTCGACGGTCGTGACATGGGCCGCCCCCGCGAGGTGGCAGAGCAGGGCGGCGTTGTAGCCCGTGCCCGTCCCGATCTCCAACACCCGGTCCCCGGGGCGGACATCCAGCGCGTCGAGCATGTCGGCCATCAGGCTCGGCAACGTGGAGGAGGAGGTCGCCACCCCCCGCACCCCCTCCGGACCGGCATCCTCCGCGTGGACGCCGTCGACCTCGGTGACCAGCACCCGGTCCGCGTACACCTCCCGCAGCCAGCCGGCGTCGGCCCGGCAGGGACGATGAACGCCGTCCTGCTCCAACCGGTAGAACACCGGCACGAACGGATGCCGCGGCACATTGAGGAACGCCTCGACCACCCGCGAGGACAGCGCCCCGCTCACCCGCTCGATCTTCGAGGCCAACACGACCCGGGCCCGCAGGAGTTGTTCGTCGTCGTGGAGGAGAGTCGTCATCCTCGGTCGTTCCCTTCCAGGTAGTCGCAGATGGCGGCGGTGACGGGCAGGCCGGTCGCCTGTTCGACGAACCCGTACTGCCCGTTGGGATTCACCTCGAGGAACGTCCACTCTCCCGAGGGGGATACGACGAAGTCGAAGGCGCCGTAGGGCAGTCCGAGCCTTCCCAGCATGCGACGGACCGCGCTGGCCACACCTGCGGGAACATCGCAGACCTGGTAGGTCAGGCTGCCGTAGTCGCTACGCCAATCGACCTCTGCTGCCGCCGAGTTCGCGTGGATCTCCGCAGCGAAGAGCCGTCCGTCGACAGCCGTGAGCCGCACTTCGTGGGCCTTGGGCACCCACTCCTGGAACAGGTGCGCCGTTTCGCGGATCGACGGATCGCCGATGTCGCCGACGTCCAGCACTCTTGCGTACACAGCAACCGACTGACCGCCCGTGGTCCCGCGGATCGGCGTGAAGGGCTTGTAGACCACCGGAGCCCCGATCCCGTTCGCGAACTCCTCTGCTGCTTCAGGGCTGTTGGTGATCAGCGTTCGCGGGACCCGAAGCCCGCATTCGGCCGCCACCCGGAGCTGGAACGGCTTGTACTCGGCATCGGCCGCTCGGCCCGGCGGCGGCAGCCACCGGCAGGGCAGCGCCGACAGCAGGCCACCGAACCCTCGTCGTGCCTCGGCGGAGGCCACCCTGCGGGCCTCCGCCGACATCTCAACGGGGAACTCCGGCGCGGTCGGGCGGCGGTAGTAGACCGACCGCACGGCCGCGAGATCCAGCGTGCGCCGTTCGGTGGCCAGCGTGCCGGTCCAGCCGGAGGCCCCGTCGAGGCCGGCCGCCAGGGCCAGCCTCGACGGGAACCACGCCGTGTCCGCCCGGAAGACGGGGGTTCCGCGCCGGTTCAGCTCCTCGATCACGAGGTCGGCGGTGGGATCGAAGGTCCCCGTCAGCACGAGGACGGCATCGGCGATCGGCATCTCAGTCGTTGCTGCTTCCCGGGTCGTCCGGCGCGTCCATCTGCCCGGAGGGCTGCGTCGGGCCGTAGGTCTTGGGCGGGTTGCTGGTCATGTAGACGCCGGGCGGGAGGCCCTCGTAGGTGCAGGTCTGCGTCTCGTCGTCGTAGCCGATGTCGGCGGGCAGGATCCCCCCGGCCCCGGTGACCGGGACGAGGAAGCGGAAGGCGAACGGGCTCCCGGGCCCGCTCTCGCCGTCCAGCCCGGGCATGGGCGTCGCACCGGCGACACCCATCGGCAGCCGGGACTCGGCACGGTCCAAGACCGGAACGCCTCCCGGCCGGCTCAGAACGGTGGTGGACATGTGTACCTCCGCGTCGTCGCACTCATCGATTGGTGGGCGCGCACGACGGATTCCTGCGCATGCTGGACCCCCTGTGGCTCCCATCATCGGGCGAGCACAAATGTAGGGGTAGAACGCGGGTGGCCGGCGAGGATTTCCTGTTCGGTCAAAGGTCGACCCGAACCATGAAAGGTGAATGGTCACCGGGAAACGGAGCGAGGCAGGCTGAGATTTATTCCAGGAATTCACCCTCGCCTTTGCTCTTCACTCAAGTACTCGTCTCGAATGGATTCGATCATTCGGCGCATCTCGTCACCAACCATGGCCGCAGCCGCGAATCCATCGAACTTGCGGATGTACAACTCGACATCCCGCGGATCGGTGACCGCGACCTCGGCGTGCACGGTCTCCACCGTCACCGTGCGGTCGTCCCGGATGACGAAGGAGTGCGTCGGCACATCGGACTGCGGTGCGGACAGCGGCACGATCCGGATGTCGACATGGGGGAGGCGAGAGGCGGAGAGGATGCGGTCCAACTGCCCGGCCATCATCGCGGGCGGCACCAGACGCCACCGGAGAACGGGTTCGGTGATAACGAACCGCATTGTCTTCGTGGCGTCGTAGAGGGACTGCTGTCTGACCAGCCTCGCAGCGACTGCCCGTGCGAGCGGTTCCTCACCGAGTCCTTTCCTCCCGAAGACCGCACGCACGTACTCCGGCGACTGCAGGAGTCCCGGAACGAGGGAGGGCTGGAACACGCGGAGAAGCCTGGTGGAGTCGTCCAGCGCTTTGATCTGCTGCTGCTTGCGGTGGTACCCGAGACGCCGGACCAGGCGCCAGGCGGTCGCCTCTGTGGCCTGTGCCCGCGCGGCAGCCATGTACTCGGACTTGACCTCATCGGACACACCTATAGCGGTGAGAATGCGGTCCACATCCACGACGGTGGGCGACACCTTGCCGGTCTCGATCTTGCTCAGCTTGCTCGGGGACATGACGGCACTGCGGGCCACCGCCTTGGCCTCCTTTCCGGAGGCCTGCCGTAGTTCCCGCAGCGCCGGTCCAATCCGCGTTCTGTTCACTCGCTGTGCTCGGCCCACCATTCGGAGAACGGAATCGCTTGAGCCATCACGGTGTCGCGGCACGCCCTGAGTTCCGCGGCCCGGCCGCCAGTGAGGAATTCGACGCCGAGGTACTTGCCCCCGTCGTAGCTCATCGAGACCGCAGTCTCGTCGTCGAAGAGCCAGAAGTCCGGTGCTTCGGGAACGGGGTTCTCCCGGTCGGTGACGTCCAGGATGAAGAACTCCTCACCAGCCGTCATGTTGCGGTGGTATCCCCATGCGAGCTCGAAGCGAAGGTAGTCCGTGAGCGGCCGCGAGAGGATGTGCACCCGGTACATGCGCTTGCCCGCCTGCGTGGCATCGGCCACTGTTCTGACCCATCCCGCGTTCTTGTAATCATCCGGCTGTTCCCCACCGGCGAGAAAGGCTCGGTAGGCGTCGACTCCACCGGACTGACTGTAGTCGTCGAGCGTTTCGAGTCGAAAAGCCTCGCGCTCGAACGCCGAGAACCAATCCCCGAGAGTCCTAGATGAGGTTGTCACGGACGGCCTTTCGAATGAGTTCGACGGGAACCTCCACCAACATCTCGTGCGCCGGGATCTGGAGGCTGTGTTCGGTCACGAGCTCGCCCTGGACGGCGAGGGTGCCCCGGTCCGTCAGGTACAGCGTCGGGCACTCGCCCTCGTCGCAGGAACCTACAAGCCGTGTCAGCTCCACAGTTGCCTCCTTGCTCGCCGGGTCTCCGAACGATGCTCCCGGAGCTGATCCGGCAGAGGCAAGGGTCTCCCGTTGCCGGTACTGGAAACTGGGATGATCTCGAACATATGCACCATAACGTGCTTCGACCGGTGGCCCCTTGCGGGAGCAAGGTGGCACAGGGGGAGAATCTAAGGCGGGGGGTGAAGTTTACGGCGAACAAAGCCCGCCCGT
>NZ_JBHXEM010000161.1:0-17297 GCF_042724755.1 Kitasatospora sp. NPDC127067
TAGGGGAGGCCCGGTTGCCCTCAAGGACCAGGCCGGTTGCCCTCAAGGGACAGATCACGGCTGGTTACCGGCGGGTCGGTTTGGTTCGGACGGGTGCACGATGCAACAGTGTCCGTCGGGTATTGACATGGTCACGGGATGTGAGGGGAGATGCGGGGGGAGCGGGAACTCGGAGACGAACGGGCCGGAAACGTTCAGTTTCCTTGCCGGATGTCGCTCAGGGTCCCGCTGACGTTGAGGAGTTCGTGGCACGTGGGCGCCTGCTTGCCCGAGGCCGGGGTGCCCGGCACCTCGCAGGTCACGCTCGCGGTCACCGCCTGGTCCTCGGGGACCTGGAGGGGAGTCACCCAGTGGTAGTCCTGGTTGCGGAAGGTCTCCAAGGCGATCGTGGTGATGGTCTTGTTGCCGGCCGTGATGGTCACCAGTCCCTGGTCGCCCTGGAAGTTGGCGACCACGAGGTCGGTGATGTCGAAGACCTTGCCGTGCGGAACCTGGTAACTGCCGGTCGCGGCCGCGCCGTTCTCGGTCACGACGTCGATCGTGGCGGAGCTCTGCTGGCCGGTCCCCGGCACCGCCAGGCCGCCCGGACCAGGTCCGCCCTGGCTGCCGGGGCCGGTGGTCGGCTTCCCGGCGCCGGGCTTGGTCTGGCCGCCCGGGGTGCTCCCGTTGGCGGGGCTGCCCGGTGTGTCACCGGCCGGGACACCGGCGGGCGGGGCCGGAGTGGCGTTCTGCTGGGCGACGGCCTTCTCGGCCGCCTGCTTCGCGGAGCTGCGCACCGCCGGGCGGACCAGGGCGAACCACGCCAGCAGCAGCGCGATCAGCGCCGCCAGGAGCGCGAGCAGCCACTTCGGGAAGATCGGCAGCTGGAGGAACTCGCCGTCCAGGAGCGGCTTCTGGACCGGCGTCGGCGCGGTCTCCGGTGCGGCTTCCGGCGCCTTGGCCCCGTCCTTGCCGTCCTTCGCGTCCTTCCCTCCCTTGTCGTCCTTGCCGTCCGCCCGCTCCTCCGGGCCCACCGTCACCTCGAACGGCCAGGTCGCCTGCTTGCCGAACCAGATCAGCTTGCGGGTGCGCGCCTGCACCCGCACCTCCCCGGACTCGCCGGGCTCCAGCCGCAGCTTCTCCGGCGTGACCCGGAACCGCAGGTCCTCACCGGCCTGTCCCGGAGTGAACGTCACCCCGGTGGGAGCGTTGCCGAGGTTGCGCACCGAGGCCCGGTAGCGCCCGCGCAGCCAGCCGCGGCGACGGCGCGGGGCCAGCGCGGCCTGCAGCTCCTGGAACGGCGTCACGGTGACCGTGGCCTCCGGCACCGTCACCAGGTCGGGGCGCTCGACCGGCAGCACCCGGATGCCGAGCGGGAACTCGCCGGCCCGGGTGGCGGGGGAGCGCGGCGGAGCCAGCCGGACCGTCACCGTCTCGGAGGTCCCCGGGTACAGCGACACCCGGGCCGGCTCCACCTTCGTCCAGCCGGCGCAGTCGCCGACCACCTCGAACGTGTAAGCCTCAACGATGTCAAGATCGTTGCGTACCGTCAGGGTCGTGGTGGCCACGCCACCGGGGGCCACCGTCAATGCTGGCAGGCCGAGTTCGGCGGATGTGGTCATAGCGTGACGGTAGGGCCGTACCGCGCCGGAGAAGAGGGCCGTACGGGCAAGCTGGGGGCCACACCCCTTGCCCGTACGGACCGACCGGAGACCCCGCCCGGTCCCGTCGCGGGCCCGGCCCGGCTCCGCGTGACCCGCACCCAAGCCCCCGGCCGGCACCGCCTCGCGGTGCCCGGCCGTCACCCTCGCAGGCACTTGCAGAATGGAGCAGTTCGATGACGTCGACCGATACAACCCGTGAGGAAGCCGTCACAGCCCGCCGGACCACGGTGGCGCCGAAGCCCGCCGGCGCCGCCGTCCCGCGCGTACCCGCCCAACTGCGCGGCAGGCCGGCCCAGGTGCGGGTGGCGGTCTACGCGGAGGACCTCATCCTGCAGACCGGCGTGGTCCAACAGCTGCGCCAGCGGCCCGAGGTGGAGCTGCTGAGCGAGAGCGAGGCCGGGCAGGCAGAGGTCTCCCTGCTGGTGGTGGACTCGTTGACGGAGGCGGTGACCGAGCACCTGCGGCGGCTGCGGCTCGCGACGTCGGGCCGGATAGGCCTGGTGGTGGGCCACTTCGAGGCCGGCGGGCTGCAGACCATCGTGGAGAACGGGGTCGCCGCCGTACTGCGGAGGTCCGAGGCCGACCAGGACCGGCTGGTGCACCTGATCACGGCCCTCGCCAACGGCGAAGGTGTGATGCCCGGCGACCTGCTGGGCGAGCTGCTCGACCGGATCGGGATCCTCCAGCGCACCATGCTGGACGGGCGGGGCCTGACCCTCTCGACCTTAACCGCGCGGGAGGCGGAGATGCTGAAGCTGGTGGCGGAGGGCTTCGACACCAGCGAGATCGCCGCCAAGACCTCGTACTCCGAGCGGACGGTGAAGAACGTGCTGCACGAGATCATCACCCGCCTGGGACTGCGCAACCGCGCCCACGCCGTGGGGTACGCGATGCGGCGCGGCCTGATCTGATGGCCGCGGTGCCTCGCCCGGCCTGCTGGGCGGGCGAGGCACCGAGTGGAGCGGGGAGTGCTCAGAGGAGCCCGAAGTCGAACTCCCCGTCGGCGACGGCAGCGATGAAGGATGAGTGGGCCGCGCCGTCGAAGGCCAGCGCGGGCCCGGAAGGATCCTTCGAGTCGCGGATGAAGGAGATCGGTCCGCCTGGGATGGCAACCTCGACACAGTTGTCGTCTCCGCCGCTGTAGCTGGACTTCTTGAAGGTCGGAGGGGTCACTTGATCCTGTCTCTCTGTGCGGTGATGAAGGCGAGCGAGGAGTCGACGGACATGGCTTCTGCTGTGATCTCCTGGAATTTCGCCCTGCAGAGCTCCACATCGCCTGGATCCTCGACCCACAAGCTGCTCAGCATCCCTTCGACCAGGACGACATCGAGGTCCTTCCGCTGCGGGAATCCCATGAGCGTGAACGCTCCGTACATTCCCGGGTGGACTGCCGCGCTGATCGGCATGACCTGGATGTTGATGTTGGACAGGCCGCTGAGTGTCAGCAGCCTGTCCAGCTGCGGGACCATGATCTCGGGGCGGTTTGCGTTCGAGCAGAGGGCCGCCTCATGGATGACGGCCCATACTTGTACGGGGTTCGGGCGCGTCAGAATGGACTGGCGCGCCATTCGGACCTGAACCAGGTCCTCAACAGTCCCACCAGACCGGTTGCGCAGGCGTTCGATGATGATGCGCGCGTATTCGGGGGTCTGGAAGAGACCGGGAACGAAGGCCGGCTCGTATGTCCTGTAGGTGGTGGCGTCGGCTTCCAGAAGGATCAGATCGTTCGCTGTGGCGTTGATGACGTCGCGATAGCTCAGCCACCAGCCGCGCTTGCTTCCGTCCTTTGTGATGGCGATCAATCCGGCTCGATAGTCCTCGTCGTCGCATCCGTAGTAGTCGAGGAGCTTGATGACGTCCTCGATCTTGGCTGCGGTGTGGGCGGTCTCGATCCGAGTGAGCTTGGGCTGGCTCATCCCGGTGGCTTCCGCGACCACCTCGGCGGTGAGCTTCCGTTCCTCACGGAGCTTCCGCAGTTCGCCGCCGAGCCTTCGCCGGCGAACAGTCGAGACTGCCATGGTGTCCCCTCCTGAGCTGTCAGTTGACCAGTTTGCCCGCGTGATGGGCGCCAGCGCTACCAACAACTGGCCGTCAAGGCAGCCGAATTCAGGTTCGATTTGCATATATGCGAACTCCGATAGCGGAGTTGCGCTGTGCATCGCATAGGCCCCATGCTGAGCGTAGCGGGTCGTGTGCACTGCGTATGCGACGGCCTGTGACCTCGTCGTTTCCTCGGGCTTATCTGCCGGGGTGCGGCGATGAACGATCCACTTCGCCCCCACGGAGGTTCCTTCGTGTCTCCCCTTGGACTCCCCCCTGACTGGTCGGCCGCGCGCGAGGAGTTGCGCGAGGCCACGGCGCGCGCCGGGTGGAAGCCCGACCTGGTCGCCGATGCCGAACTCGCTCTCCTCGAACTGTTCGTCAATGCCTGGCGCCACGGCGGCAGTGCGGCGCCGCTCGTCGTCATCGCGGTGCTCGACCACGTTCTCCGGGTCTCCGTCAGTGACGGGAGCCCCATCGTCCCGATCCAGCGCGACGGCTCCGACCTGCTCGCGGTCTCCGGCCGGGGCCTGCGCCTCGTCCGTTCCCTCACCGACCGCTTCGGTACGGAGCCCCGGAAGTCCGGGAAGTCCTGCTGGTTCGAGTTGGACGCCGCCGCGTGACCGCCGATCACCGCCGCCCGACCGGGCCGGCCGACGCGATCATGCGGACCTACACCGAGCCCGAGGTCGCCTCGTTGCTCGACGAACTCCACTCCCGCGGCCGTAAGTTCGGTCTGATCTGGCCTGCCCTGGCCACGGACCGGGTGGTCGACGGCCGCGTCCTGGTCCGCTTCGGCGCCGCTCCGGCCAGTACCGTCCTCAACCTCCTCGCGATCCTCCGTCACTACGACAAGGCCGAGGCCCCGTGCGACTCCTGATCGACCTCGTCCTTCCTCTCCTCCTGCTCCTCGCCATCGCCGTCGTGGGCCTCGGCGCGGTCGCCGTCCTGCGGATGCCCCACCGCCCGGACCCCATCTCGACCCCCGCCCCCGTCCCCGACCCCGCGCCCGTCCCCGACCGGGACCGCAACGAGGACCGTCAACCCGTGGCCTGAAGCCCCACCCCGCCCACGCCGCCCGGCCGGACCCGCCGGGCGGCGCAGGCATGCGCAGGAAGTCGACCCCGCCGACTTCCTGAGCAACAGACTTCTCCCACCCCGGCCCGGTACTGCTCGAACCGCTGCCGATGTCACCCGATGACCGCCCCACGCCGGTCTACGGCCCGGACCGCGGCATGTGAGCGACGCGAGCGCTTCGACCTGACGACGAACGCCCCCTGGAGCGCTCGTTCGCGATGGACCGTTCCGCTCACCGTAGTCTCGTGCCGTGGTCGACGAACATGGGGCAACCGACGCCTTCAAGAACCGGTGCGCGAATGCGGCGCGGACACTGGAATCCTGCATCAGCTACTTCATCGAGCGCATCTCCCTGGACGAGTCCAACGAGGACCGCAAGGACCACACACTGGACGTATGGCTGCGCGAGGGGCCGTGGAAGCCCGATGCGGTGATCTCGCTGTCAAATCTCCACTCGGTCCGCCGATGGGAACCCGGCCTGTGTCCCTCTTTCATCGACGGAATCTCCCTCGTGCACCTGCCGAGGCTGCCGGTGCCGTGGCCCGGCGAGGCGGTCGGCCGGCTCGATCGCTCCGAGGGTCTGCCCGAACTGGTCTGGCTGAGGATCGCCGGGCCTGTCGAAGTCGATGCTGTCGCCGCTGTCGTGACCGTTTACCAGGCCCAGAGCGACGATGCGGCCTCCGTACTCCGGTGACGGGCTGAAGCCGCTCGACTGCTGGGGCAGCAGCCAGACTTCGGTGAGACGGGTCCACCGCTCGGGCGACGTCGGTGCGGGGCACCCGACGCCCGCTGCGGAGGCGCGGCCGGGACATGGCCAGACAGGTACTTCGCGACCGTGCGGGGGTTCGGCCCGGTCTCCTGCGCGATTTGCCGCCTGCTCATCGCGCCGGAGTCGTGCAGTGCGCGAAACCGCCTCGACTTCAGCCGGCGATGCGGGTCCAAGACCACCGTCAACCGCCTCCCTGCCGCCCGAACCGACGACAGCTGACTCACGGACAACAACCTTTCACCGCATCGACTTTGGTGCACAGTCACTCGGGCGAGGTGGCGCATGGGGTGGGAGGAGGCATTCCTGGGCTGGTCGGGCCGACCGGCGGACCGGTAGCGTAGTGATCTTCGCCAGGGGCAGGTCGGCGGAGTCCTGAAGGTGAACGCCGATGACCGACGTGTACGTCCGACGTGCGGAGCTGCGCCTCGACGCGGCCCTGGAGGGCCTCGCTCTCGTCCTTCGAGGGGCGACCGCGCTCCCGGAGGAGCGCAACTGCGAGTGCCATTGGGGCAGCGCCGAAGAGCTCGCCCTCCTCAAGGTGCCGGGCGTGCGGCTCGATCCCGACCTCCTCCGGCGGACCTGGCAGGCCCCCGACTGGAGCGACCACGGCTCGGTGCTCCGCCGTGTCCTGCCTCAGCTTGCGTGCGCCGTCGTCGACAGCCGGTCCGAGTCGTCCCGGTACCAGGACGAGATCGGTCTCTCGCTCGCCCGCGGGCGCTGGCAGGAGTGGCCCCGGGAGCAGGCCGCGGCCGTGCGGGAGTTCCTGCACGCGTTCTGGGCGCACAGCCTCGTCACCCCCGACCCCCTCGCGGACGCGCACGAGACGCTCGTCCTGTGCGTCGAGGCGTCCGGCGAACTGAGCCCCTGGCTCGACGTCTGGGAGGCGCTGGAGCATCCGGCGGCCGACCGGAACCTCGCGGAGGCCGTCGACGCGTGGGACTACGACCTGCTCGTCGACCGGCTCCCCTGGAGGACCCGGCACGACAAGGACGCCATGGTGGCCGTGCTCACCGCATGGCTCACCCGCCACGCCCCCGCCCGGCTGAGGGCGCACAACGCACCGGAGGACCTGCTCCACCGTCTGAGGCTGATCGGCCTCACCGGCCCCGCCCGCTGGGACGATCCGCATTGGCCCCACTACAGCTACTGACCATGGGGGTGGTGCTCCCGGGCCGAGCGCTGCCGGGCGGAGTTAGGGTCTCCGCATGCTCCTGTGGATCAACGGCCCGTTCGGCGCCGGCAAGACTCAGACCGCGCACGAGATCCGGTGGCGCCTTCCCGGCAGTGTCATCTGCGACCCCGAGCACGTGGGTTTCGGCCTGCACCGGATGATGCCGCCGTCGCTGCGCGGGGACTTCCAGGATCTTCCCGCCTGGCGGCAAGGTGTCGTCGACGTGCTGGACCGAGTCCTCACCGATCACGACGGTGTGGTGCTCGCGCCGATGACGGTCGTGGAGCCGGTGTACTTCCGGGAGACCGTCGGTCGGTTGCGGGAACGCGGCCATGACGTCCGCCACTTCACCTTGCTGGCCGAGCGCGCCACGGTGCTGCGACGGCTGCGCGAGCGCGGGTTCGGGCACGTGGTGCAGTTCGTGGCCGGGAAGGACGCCCCGCTGCGCCGGGAGAGCTTCGCCGTGTCGAAGCTGGACCTGTGCCTGGAGCGTTTGCGCGAGGAGGAGTTCGCCCAGCACGTGTGGACCGACCGGCTGACGGTCGCCCAGGTGGCCGACCGCATCGCCGCCGCTTCGGGGCTGACGCTCGCTCCGAACACCGATGGCGTTCTCCGGGGGCGAGTCCGTCGGGCCTGGACAGGGGTCCGGCACATCCGGTTCGACTGAGCCCCGGTGGCGGAGGCGCGCACGGGAAGTCGGCCGGGCCGACTTCTCACGCGAGGTGCGGGCGGGCTGCCCTTCGGGGACACCGGTTGTTTCCCCCGCCGAGGGTGCCCGGGCTCTCCCGCGGCGCGCCCTCGACGGGGAGACTGCGGGCAGACCGCCCCTGCAACCTGTGAGGTCGAGCGTGATCGGCGCCACCGCCACCCCCCGCTCCGTCCGGCGGCCGGCCAGGGCCGCCGTCGCGGTGCTGCTCGCGCTCGCGGCGGCCCTGGCGACCCTGGCCGGCGCCGCCCCCGGGGGGAAGGTCACCGCCGCCCCGGTGGCCGCGGTCGACCCGGCGGCCGGGCGGATCGTCTTCGCCGGCACCAACCACCGCGGCCTCGGCAAGGTGACCGGTGCGGAGTCCAGCACCCCGTTGTTCGGGCCCGGCCCGGTCCACTTCGACCAGGACCCGTCGGCCCGCGGCGACGAACTGGTCTTCACCAGCCTGCGGGACGGCCCGCTGCCCCAGGTGTACCTGCGCGACGCGTCCGGCGCGGTGCGCCGGCTCACCACCGGCATGGACACCGCCCATCCCGCGCTGGCCCCGGACGGCAAGGGCGTCGTCTTCGAGTCGCTGGAGCCCCGCGCCGGAGGCGGCAGTCCCCAGAAGGTCCTGTGGGCGGTCGACCGGGACGGCAGCGGACTGCGCCGGATCACCGACGGCGCGGCCGACGAGACCCACCCGACGGTCTCGCCGGACGGCAAGTGGATCGCGTACTCCTGCGCCGGCGAACCGGATCACCGGCAGATCTACCTGCGGCCGTTCGAGGGCGGCGCCCCGGTCAAGGTCACCAACGTGACCAGCGGGGACGCGGTCGACCCGACCTGGAACCCGCTGAACGACGACGCCCACCGCAACGAGATCGTCTACACCTGGGACCAGGGCGCCCAGGGCCGGACCCTGATGCTCACCTCGCCGACCGGCGGCGACAAGGCCTTCTTCCCCGGCACCGGCTCCACCTGGAAGACCGGCTCCGCCGCCTGGATGGCCGACGGCACCGGTGTGCTCTTCCTCAGCGCCGACCTGCTCGACCCCAACAACCCGAGCCCGCAGCCCGACCCGTCCCAGCCGCCGGTGGTGAACCTCTACCGCGCGCTCACCTGCAACTGCGACGCGCCCCGACTGCTCTACCGCGCCAACCGGCTGATCGCCGCACCGGCCTGGCTGGGAACCCAGAACGAGGGCGGCCCCGTCGTCGAGCAGACCAGCGCCGCCGGCGCCAACGTGGCCGACGTCCAGGACGTCCGCCCCGACGGGGGCGACCCGCGCGACCTCGGCATCAGCGTGCTCCGGGAGGACCCGGCCGCCGGAAGCAACACCAGCACCGACCCCGGCGCCGACCCGCTCTTCCACCCCCGTCCCGGCTTCGACCCGTGGTTCGAGCGCCAGACCTACACGCCCGACGGCCGGCAGATCGTGGTGACCCGCTACGAGGACGGCCCCGCCGGACGGATCCAGCGGATCTGGCTCGCCGACGCCGACGGGGCGAACCCGCAGCCGATGAACCTCGCCGGGCGCGGCCCGAACGACCGGGACACCGACCCGTCGATCTCCCCGGACGGCAGGCTGGTCGTGTTCAGCCGCAGCGCCCCGGCCACCGGCGAGCAGCCGGCCCGGCCCGGGCGAGTCCTGGTCGCCGAGTTGGCCACGGGGCGGATCGTCGGTACCGTCCAGCCGCCGGCCGGGCAGCGCGGCGCCTCCGACGGCCAGCCGTTCTGGTCCCCCGACGGCAAGCTGATCGCCTTCTCCCGGACGGCGGTGGTCAACGAGAACGCCGGCAACCTGCACGTCTGGACCGTCGCCGCCGACGACCTCACCCGGCAGACCGACCTCAGCCGGACGGCCTGCCCGGGCAGCTGCAACGTCATCGACGACAGTCCCGCCTTCGCCCCCGACGGCCGCCGCATCGCCTTCAACCGCAAGGCCGGTGACGGCGGGAACAACCAGCAGGACGGGGTGGTGGTCACCACGCCGACCGGCGAGGGCTGCACGGTGGTCGTGCCCACCGGGCTCGGCCAGGGCGCCTGCACCCGGCCGCTGCCCGACCGCCCCACCACCGGGCCCTTCCAGCCCCGCGACGTCGCCTGGACGGCGAACAGCGCCCAGCTGGTGCTGACCTCCCGCCGCGCCGCGCCGCCGAGCTCACCGGAGGGGCTCAAGGTCTACGACTTCGCGACCGCCCAGCTCACCGAGCTCGACTGGCGGCTGCCGGGGCGCCAGAAGGAGCCGGCCGTCCAGCAGTCCGTCGACCTGGCGGTCAGCGTGCCCGAGCGGACCCCGGCCGTCCCCGTCGACGGCAGCACCGAGGTGACCGTCACCGTCACCAACAAGGGCCCCGCGCCCTCGCCCGGCACCGCCCTCACCGTCTCGGTGCCGACCGGCGCCCGGCTCGACAAGCTGACCACCCCGACCGGATCGTGCGACGCCGCCGCGCTGCGCTGCGAGCTCGGCACCCTGACCCCGCGCCAGGTGGTCCGGATCAAGGCCACCCTGACGGGCACCCGGCCCGGTGTCCCGGACTTCGGCTGGAGCGTCACCGGGACGGTCGTCGACCCGAACCCCGACGACGACTTCGCCCGGACCTTCCTGCCGGTGCTGGAGCCGCCGACCCCGTCACCGACCCCCACCCCGTCGCCGACCGCCACCCCGTCGCCGACCGCCTCACCGAGCCCGACCCCGAGCCCGACACCCATGCCCAGCCCGACCGCCACGCCCAGCCCGACACCCACGCCCACCACCACCCCCGTACCGCCGCCGCCCCCGGCACCCGCCCCGCCGCCCCAGGCCGGCCCCGCGGTCGCGGTCGACGCCCAGCCGAACCCCGGCTACGTCGGCGGCCACGTGACCGTCAGCTACACGGTGCGCAACACCGGTCAGGCCCTCGCCACCGGTCTGCGCCTGACCCTCGGCCTGCCGGCCGGAGTGCCCACCGAGGCCCTGCCCCCCGGCTGCCGGAACGGCACCTGCACGGTGAGCGACCTGGCCCCGGGCCGCAGCGCGGTGGTCCGGGTGGTGCTCTCGCCCGTGGCGGCGCTGGACACCACCATCACCGCGGAACTGACCACCACCGGCACCGACGCCACCCCGGGACCGCACCGGGCGAGCACCCCGCTGCGCATCCTCCAGCCCCGCATCGTCGCGGTGCCGCCGATCGGCAAGCCCGGCTTCGTGACCTCGGTGCGCGGCGTGGACTTCCCGCCCGGCGCGCCGGTCCGGTTCACCTGGAAACCCGGCCTCACCGCCGCGGCCGCGCCCACCCGCCCGAAGGGCGACGGGACCTTCGCCGGCCAGCTGCTCATCCTCCCCAAGGACGAGACCGGCCCGCGCACCATCACCGCCGAGGGCCCCGGATTCTCCCCGGTGACCTGCCCCTTCCTGGTGGTGGAGGGCAGCATCGGCCCGCCCGGGGAGGTGGAGCGGCGGTGATCCACGAGGTCGACGAGGCGCTGCGACAGCTGCTCGCCGAGACCGGTCTGCCCGAGCGCGGGATCGACGTGGTCTTCGACGCGCCCACCCGGGACTTCGCGGCCCGGCGCAACGCGCCCACGGTCAGCGTCTACCTGTACGGGCTGCGCGAGGACACCGGCCGCCGGCAGGCCGGCACCGTCGCGGAGTACGACGCGGACGGCCTGGTGACCGGCCACCGCCCCGCGCCCCGCTGGTTCGAGCTGGCCTACCTGGTCACCGCCTGGACCAACCGGCCGCAGGACGAACACCGGCTGCTGGCCGAGGTGCTGCAGTGCCTGACGACCACCGACACGCTGCCCGCCCGGCTGCTCACCGGCACGCTCGCCGAGCTCGGACTGACCGTCGGGCTGGACATCGCGGGGCGCGACACCGGCCTGCCGTCGGTGTCCGACGTCTGGTCCTCGCTCGGCGGGGAACTGCGGCCCTCGGTCGACCTCCGGGTGCTCGCCCCGCTGCCCGGCGGACGCAGCCCGGCAGGGCCGCCGGTCACCGAGGGGCTGGTGCTGCACGCCGGCGACACCACCAACGCCGGCGACACCGCCAACGCCGGCGACACCGCCCCGGCCGGCCCGCCGCCCGCCGACGGCCCGGGCCGCCGGCTGCGCTACCAGGGCGCCGGGGACCCCGGACCGGACGGCTTCGCCGCGCCCCGGGAACGCGGGCTGCCGCCCGGCCGCCGGGCCCGGGGCAGGGCGCGATGAGCCTCGACCTCGACCGGGCCCCGGAGGCAGCCTCGGCGGCCGACGGCGCAGCGCCCGGTCTGACCCACGACGGGCCGTCAGGACCGGGCGACAGCGCACCGTTCGGTCCGGCCCCCGACCAGCTCTGGGAGCGGCTGCACCGGGTCGAACGGCGGGTCCGCGCCGTGGTGCGCGAGCGCCGGGCCGACGACCCGGACCCGGACGACCCGTACCGCGGCCAGTACCTCGGCCCGGAGGCGGTGGAGCGCATCCTGGCGGCCTCCGCCGCGGTGCACCGGAGCGCCCCGGACCCCGGCGACGGCCCGGCGCCGCCGCCCGGCTCCCGGCTCGGGCGGCTCAGCGCCGCCTTCGGGCTGCTCCCGGTCGACCTCGACCTGCTGCTGGTGGCGCTGGCCCCGGATCTCGACTCCCGCTTCGAGCAGCTCTACGGCTACCTCAACGACGACCTGACCCGCCGCCGGGCGACCATCGGCCTGGCCCTCGGCCTGTGCGGACTGCCCGGGGCCGGCGCCGGCCGCTTCCGGTTCTCCGTCCGGGCCCCGCTGATCGCCGGCGGCCTGCTGGAGATCACCGAGCCGGACCGCCCGCTGCTCTCCCGCACCCTGCGGGTCCCGGACCGGGTGACGGCCCATCTGCTCGGCGACGACGAGCCGGACGGCACCCTCGCCGGGCTGGCCCGCCGCGTCGGGCCCGGGCGCCGCTCCCACCAGTCCCTCGAACAGCTGCGCGTCCTGGCCGCGGACGGCGGCCTGGTGCACCTGCTGGACCGGGGCGGGCACGCCGGCCCGCTCGCGGTGGCCGCCCTCGCGGCCGACGGCCCGCCGCCCCTGGTGGTCGACGCCGCCGCGCTCGCCGCCCGCCCGCCGGAGGCCACCGTACGGGTGCTCGCCCGTGAGGCGCGGCTGGGCGGGGGCGGCGTGGTGCTCGGACCGCTGGACCGGTTCGAACCCGAACGGCCCGAGCGGGCCGCGCTGCTGCGCGAGCTGTGTGCGGAACTCGCCGGTGTCCCGCTGATGGTGCACGGCCCGCAGGTCTGGGACCCGGCCTGGGCGGCGCGGAGCCCGGTGGTGCTCACCGTCCCGCCGCCGGACGCGCGTGACCGGGCCGGGCAGTGGGCCCGCGCGCTGGGTGCGGAGCCGGGTGCTTCGGAGCCGCGTGGGGAGTCGGGCGAGGTGCCGGGCCAGGAGTCGGGCGAGGTGCCGGGCCAGCAACCGGGCGAGGAGTTGCCGGAGGAGCTGGCCGAGGCGGTGGCCGCCTACCGGCTGGACCAGGAGCAGCTGGCCCGCGCCGCCTCGGTCGCGGCCCGGACGGCGGCCGCCGAGCGGCGCCCGGTCCGGGCCGAGGACCTGCGCACGGCGGTGCGGGCGCAGAACGCCGCCGGCCTGGCCCGGCTCGCCCGCCGGATCGAGCCCGCGGTCGGCTGGTCCGACCTCGTCCTGCCCGCTCCCACCGCGGGCCGGCTGCGCGAGCTCGTGCTGCGCGCCCGGCACCGCGACCAGGTGCTCGGACAGTGGCGGATGCGCCCGGGCGGCGGCCGCGGCAACGGTGTGATCGCCCTGTTCGCCGGGGAGTCCGGCACCGGCAAGACGATGTCGGCCGAGGTGGTCGCCGCCGAACTCGGCATGGAGCTGTACGTGGTGGACCTCTCCACCGTGGTGGACAAGTACATCGGCGAGACCGAGAAGAACCTGGAGCGGATCTTCACCGAGGCCGCGCAGGTGAACGGCGTCCTGCTGTTCGACGAGGCGGACGCGCTGTTCGGCAAGCGCTCGGAGGTCAAGGACTCCCGGGACCGCCACGCCAACGTGGAGACGGCCTACCTGCTCCAGCGGATGGAGTCCTTCGACGGGATCGCCGTGCTGACGTCCAATCTGCGGGCCAACCTCGACGAGGCGTTCACCCGGCGGCTGGACGTCATCGCCGAGTTCCCGCTGCCGGACGAGGCGCAGCGTCGCCTGCTCTGGGACCGCTGCCTGGGGCCGCTGGTGCCCCGCGGCGACGACCTCGACCTGGACTTCTGCGCCCGGAACTTCGAGCTCACCGGCGGCTCCATCCGGGCCTGCGCGGTCTCCGCGGCGTATCTGGCCGCCGGGACGGGCGCCCCGCTGGGGATGGCGCAGCTGGTCTCCGCGGTGGTCGGCGAGTACCGCAAGCTCGGCCGGCTGGTGCTGGCGAGCGAGTTCGGGCCGTGGCTGGGCGCGCTCGGGGACACCGGGCACGGCTGACCGCCCCCGGGACGGCGGGGCGGCGGGGGCGGCCCGGGACGTCCGGGACGCCTGTGCGGACGTCCGGCGGTGTCCGCCGGGGGCAGCGGTTCCTGCCCCCGGTCCGGGACCTGCGGACATGTTTCCGGGTGACGTCCGGGCAGCAGACTCGGGGGCGAATGACCGGCGCAATGCTTGACCAGCCGAAGGAGCGCGTATGCCGTCGTACCTCACCCCGGGCGTGTACGTGGAGGAGGTCCAGTCCGGTGCCCGGCCGATCGAGGGCGTCGGCACGGCCGTCGCCGCGTTCGTCGGCTTCGCCGAGACCGGGCCCTTCCACGAGCCCACACTGGTGACCAACTGGGACCAGTACGTCCAGCGGTTCGGCGGCTTCACCGAGGGCACCTACCTGGCGCACTCGGTGTACGGCTTCTTCGCCAACGGCGGCGGCTCCGCCTACGTGGTGCGGGTCGGCGACCCGGCCCGGCAGGCGCCCGGCGCCGCCCCCGCGGTCACCGCGGCCCCGCCCGTCGAGATCGCCGGGTTCCTCTTCTCCGCCCGGCCGGGCGCGGGCGCCGAGGTGTCCGTCGAGGTCGCCGACCCGGAGGGGGAGAACGTCCCCGAGGACCGTTTCCGGCTGCTGGTGCGCCGGGGCGCGGAGGTCGCCGAGACCTACGACGTCTCGACCCGCAAGAGCACCAAGGGCTACGTCGTCACCCAGCTGCGCGAGTCGAAGCTGGTCGCCGTCGCCGAACAGCCCGGCACCGCGCCGAGCCGCCCGGAGCGCCGCACCCACGCCCTGGCCGCCGCGCCCGCGCCGGCCGCGGCCCCGGTGGGCCGGCTCGACCCCGCCGAGTACGTCGGCGACGCCGCCGCCCGGACCGGCTTCGGCGGCCTGGAGGCGATCGACGAGATCACCATGGTCGCGGTGCCCGACCTGATGAGCGCCTACCAGCGCGGCGACCTCGACGACGAGGGCCTGCGCACCGTCCAGCTGGCGGTGATGTCGCACTGCGAGCAGATGGGCGACCGGATCGCCGTCCTGGACCCGCCGCCCGGCCTCAACGCCCAGCGGATGCGCACCTGGCGCAACGACGAGGCGGGCTTCGACTCCCGCTACGCCGCGCTCTACTACCCGTGGATCAAGGTGTTCGACCCGGCGAGCGGCCGCAACGTGCTGGTCCCGCCGAGCGGGCACGTCGCCGGGGTGTGGGCGCGCAGCGACGCCGAGCGAGGCGTGCACAAGGCACCCGCCAACGAGGTCATCCGCGGCGCGGTGGACCTGGAGCTGCGCCTGAGCAAGGGCGAGCAGGACCTGCTGAACCCGATCGGCGTCAACTGCGTCCGGGCCTTCCCCGGGCGCGGCATCCGGATCTGGGGCGCGCGCACCCTCTCCTCCGACCCGGCGTGGCGCTACCTGAACGTGCGCCGGCTCTTCAACTACCTGGAGGAGTCGATCCTCCTGGGGACCCAGTGGGTGGTCTTCGAACCCAACGACGACCGGCTGTGGTCCAGCATCCGCCGGAACATCACCGCGTTCCTCACCGAGGAGTGGCGGCGCGGGGCCCTGTTCGGGCAGACCGCGGCCGAGGCCTTCTACGTCAAGTGCGACCGCGACAACAACCCGCCGGAGTCCATCGACCTCGGCCAGGTGATCTGCGAGATCGGCGTCGCCCCGGTGAAGCCCGCGGAGTTCGTGGTGTTCCGGCTGTCCCAGTTCTCCGACAGCACGAGCCTCGTCAACGAGTGACCGGCCCGGTCGGCACCACACCCCTCGGCGCCACTCCTCGGCACCCCTCGCATCGGAAGGTGACACAAACCCATGGCTGAAGGCGATCCGCTCTCCACACATATCTTCGGCGTCCAACTCGGCGGCTACAACGTCGAGTCCGTCAAGGAGATCAGCAACCTGACGGTCGAACAGGACGTCGTCGAGTACAAGCAGGTGACCCAAGAGGGCAAACTGATCGTCCGCAAGCAGCCCGGCGCCCGGCTCCCCGGCGAGGTGACCATCACCCGCGGCCTGGACAAGAGCGGCGCGTTCACGGACTGGATCAAGGAGACCCTCAACAACGGGGCGATCAACACCGCGCGGCAGAACCTCACCATCGAGGTCAAGGACACCACCGGTGCCACCCTGCGGCGCATCCAGCTGACCAACGCCTGGGCGAGCCGCTGGGAGGGCCCCACCCTCAGCGCCGGCGAGTCCAGCGCCGCCACCGAGACCGTGACCATCGTGTTCGAGGAGATCTCGGTCGAGTGAGGCGGAAGATCGGCCTGGAGGAGCTGCTGGAACGGGCTCCGGCCCCGCAGAACACCGCGCCGCCGCAGCAGGCCCCGGCGGCAGCGGCGGCGCAGCCCCGGGCGCGGGCGCCGCACACCGAGTTCGAGTTCGAGCTGCCGCTCGGCTACGTCGACGACGAGGGCACCGTGCACCGGCACGGTGCCATGCGCCTGGCCACCGCCCGCGACGAGCTGATGCCGCAGATCGACCTGCGGGTCAAGGAGAACCCGGCGTACCTCAGCGTGGTGCTGCTCAGCCACGTGATCACCAGGCTGGGCGACATCACCGACGTGCACGCCGGGGTCGTCGAGCGGATGTACGCCACCGACGTGGCCTTCCTCCAGGACCTCTACCAGCGGATCAACAGCGAAGGCCACACGCGCGCCGCGGTGACCTGCCCGCACTGCGACGGCGCCTTCGAGGTCGACCTCGCCGGTGGGCGCCTGGGGGAATCGTGACGTACGCGCCTGCTCGGCTGTACGAGGAGATCGCGTACATCGCCTTCCACTTCCACTGGCAGCGGGAGGACATCCTCGACCTGACCCACCGTGAACGCGGGCAGTGGGTCAGAGAGATCGCGCGGCTCAACACCCGCATCAGCGAAGGCGGGTGAGCCGGGTGGGGCTTCGGGACTGGATCGGCCGCCGCAGGGGCGGCGAGGGCGCGGTCAACGGTGCCGTTTCCGGTGCCGCCTCCGATGACACGGAGGCGGCCCGGGGCACGGGCGAGGCCGCTCGGCGGCGCCCGGCGGCCGGGGACGGGGGCTGGCGCGCGGTCGCGCCGCTGGTCCCGACCCTGGCCGGGCCGGCCCACGGCGTCAGCGACGGCCTGAGGTTCCGCTCCCGGCTCACCGCGTGGCAGGACCCCTCGCTCTGCGGTCCGCTCGGCCACGCGGTCCTGCCGACCGCCCCGGTCGGCATCCTGCGGGCGGTGGCGAGGCCGGGCGCCCCGGCCCCCGTCCGCACAGGCGGGGACGAGCTGGTCGTGCCGGTCATGCCGGTAGTCCCGAGCGAGGCCGGGGCCGAAGGGCCGCCGGAGAACGGGCAGTCCGGCGCGGCGCCGTCGGCGCGTCAGGCGCGTCCGGTCCAGCGGTCCGTCCGGCTGCGACGGCTTCCGGTGCGGTCCGGGCCGCGCCCCGCCCGCGCGGGCGGGGCCGACTCGCGCGTGGCGGCCGAGCACGCCGACGGCGGTGCGCCGAGGCCCGCCGCGGCGACACCCGGCACGGTGGCGCCC
>NZ_JBHXEM010000162.1:0-16616 GCF_042724755.1 Kitasatospora sp. NPDC127067
TCTGGGGCAGGTCGACACCGTCGCACTGGACAAGACCGGCACCCTCACCGAGGGCACTCCGCGCCTCACCGACCTCCGGCCGCTCACCGGCTCCGGCCTCTCCGAGGAACGGCTGCTGGCGCTGGCGGCCGCGGCCGAGCACCCCAGCGAACACCCGCTGGCCCGCGCCGTCGTCGACGCCGCCCGCACCCGCGGGCTGACCCCGGCCGCCGCCGAGGACTTCACCTCCACCCCCGGCGTCGGGGTCACCGCCACCGTCGACGGCCGGGCCCTCGCGGTCGGCGCGCCGGCCCGGCTGATCCTGGGGCGCACCGACGCCGCCTCCGTCGAAGCCGCCGCGCTGGCCGCGGAGTTGGAGGAGCACGGGCGCACCGCCGTCCTGGTCGAGGCGGACGGCGTACCGGTCGGCGTGCTCGGCCTCGCCGACCGGCTGCGCCCGGACGCCGCCGCCACCGTCGCGTCCCTCACGGCGATGACCGGCACCGCGCCGATGCTGCTCACCGGCGACAACCCGCGCGCCGCCGCCCAGTTGGCCGCCGAGGTCGGCATCACCGACGTCCGGGCCGGACTGCTGCCGCAGGACAAGGTCGCCGCCGTCCGGGAGCGGGAGGCGGCCGGACGCAAGGTGCTGGTGATCGGCGACGGCGTCAACGACGCGCCCGCGCTGGCCGCCGCCCACACCGGCCTCGCGATGGGCCGGGCCGGCTCCGACCTCGCCCTGGAGACCGCCGACGCGGTGATCGTCCGCGACGAACTCGCCACCGTTCCGGCCGTGGTGGCGCTCTCCCGGCGGGCCCGCTCCTTCGTCGTGCAGAACCTGGTGATCGCCTCGGCGTTCATCACCGTCCTGGTGGTCTGGGACCTGGTCGCCACCCTCCCGCTGCCGCTGGGCGTGCTCGGCCACGAGGGCTCGACCGTCATCGTCGGCCTCAACGGCCTGCGGCTGCTGCGCGAGAGCGCCTGGACGAAGGTCTAGAAGGGGCGGAGAGGGTCCGCGGGGCGGGTGTTCGCGGCAGGAATATTAGGTTAGCCTCACCTAAGCTGCGATGTGCGTCGGGAGAGTACGAACCGGCGCGGCCGCGGCGTCCGCCCGTTCCGATGGAAGGAGCCCGCCCTGTCCACCGTCACCGCTCCCGCCCGCTTCGCGCTCTTCCCCCTGCGCGTCGCCCGCACCCTGAGCCTCACGCCGCACCTGGTCCGGATCACGCTCACCGGGGAGAGCCTCACCGGGTTCGTCAACGGCGGCCTCGACCAGCGGATCAAGCTGCTGCTGCCGCTCGCCGGCCAGACCGAGCCGCTGATCCCGCCCGGCGACGGCGACTTCGGCTGGTACCACAGCTGGCGGGAGATGTCCCCGGAGGTGCGCCCGGTGCTGCGCACCTACACCGTCCGCGGCCGGCGCCGCGAGCCCGACGAGATCGACATCGACATCGCCGTGCACGGGGACGCCGGCCCGGGCTCCCGATGGGCCGTCAGGGCCGCGCCGGGCGACCGGGTGGCGGTGTACGGGCCGGCCGTCGAGCAGGCCGGCGGGGTGGAGTTCACCCTGCCCGCCGACCCCGGCTGGGTGCTGCTGGCCGGGGACGAGTCGGCGCTGCCGGCCATCGCCGCCATCCTGGAGGAGCTGCCCGAGGACCTTCCCGTCCGGGTCTTCGCCGAGGTGGACGGACCGGGGGAGGAGGCCTACCTGTCGCCCGGCCGCGCCGGCGTCGAGACCGTGTGGATCCACCGCCGGGACGGCGCGCCGGGCCTGACCGAGGCGGTGCGCGCCGCCGAACTGCCGGGCGGCCGGCCGTACGCCTGGATCGCCGGGGAGGCGGCCGGGGTCCGCGAGCTGCGCCGCCACCTGGTCGGCGAGCGGGGGATGGACCGGCGCGCGGTCTGCTTCATGGGCTACTGGCGGGCCGGGCGCACCGAGGACCAGCGGGGCGAGGACGGCCCGGAGGAGGAGGCGTAGGGCCGGTTCGGCGGGGTCAGTCGGTGGTCCGCCGCTGCTGCTCCGGGAGGGGCACGATGGGTACGACCGGTTCCGGGCCGACCGCGCGGATCCGTCCGACCGCCGTCGGCCACCCCGTCCACCCCTTCCCCGCCCGGCTCACCGCTCCGTCGTGCCAGGACAGGGCGAGCGCGGAGCCCGACTCCAGCGACAGCTTCCGTCGGCGGAGCGGTTCGAGGCGGTCGGGGCCGGCGAAGGCGCCGGGGGAGAGGCGGAGCCGGTCGAGGCCGTCGATGCCGACCGAGCTCAGGTCCCAGCCGTCCTTGCGTCCGCCGCCGTCGGCGGGCGGTACGGCGAACTGGACGGTGGCCCCGGCGGCCGAGCGCTCGTGCTGGTGCTCGTCGAAGTCGACCGACAGCAGCCGCAGGACGGCCGCCCGGGGCAGCTTCGGTGGTGGCTCCGGTGGTGGGGTCCAGGGCCCGGGCGATCAGGGCCCGGTCGAAGGTGCGGGCGTCGACGGCGGCGGCGGCGACCCGGGCGAACGTGCGGTCGATCAGCCGGGCCAGGGCGCGCAGTGCTGTGGGCGGCACGATCCCCCCAGTGGTGTCGCCGTACGGGCGTGGGGTCGATGGTACGGAGCCCACCGGCCGTCCGGAGCCCGTTGGGGGATTTCGGCCGGCCCGGGCCCGCCGACGGCGACGCGGGTGGAGTGGCTGCGCCCGCTCGGCCGGGTGCTGCTGTGGATCGCGGCGGGTGCCCGGCTGCTGACGGCGGCCGGCTTCCTCGCCGCCGCGTCACGGTGGCCCCGGGTGCGCCGCGCCCTGCGGCGCGTCCGCCGACGTTCACCCGGATTTCGCCGGGAGGACGGCACGCGCCCTTCCCGCGCCTGGGGTTCCGTCATATCGTCGTCCCCCGTCGACGGCGCCGGTGCGCCCGGTCACGGCCCGAGCCACCTCACCACAGCGGGGACGATCATGAAGAGTCTTGCGGCGCGTCTGCTCGCCCTGGCCGCGGCCCTGCCGGTGCTCGCCGTCCTGGCGGCGGGCCCCGGGGTCGCGGCGCCGGACGACGGACCCGAGGCCCGGCCGGCCGCCTCCTGGACCGGACCGCTGAGCACCCGCGGGCGCTACGTGGTGGACGCCAACGGTGAGCGCTTCAAGCTGAAGTCCGCCAACTGGGCCGGCGCGCAGGGCACCTGGCAGGGCAGCGGGAGCGCCGACGATCCGGCGAACAACCAGGCCGGGCAGGTGTCGCACAACATCCCGCTGGGCCTGGACCGGGTGCCGGTGGCCCGGCTGCTGGCCGACTTCCACGGGCTCGGCGTCAACAGCATCCGGCTGCCGTTCGCCAACGCGATGATCCACGACACCGTCCCCGTCCCGGACTCCGCCGTCGCCGCCAACCCCCAGCTGCGCGGCCGGACCCCGCTCCAGGTCTTCGACGCCGTGGTGGCCGCGCTCACCGCCGACGGCTTCGCGGTGATCCTCAACAACCACACCACGAGCTACCGCTTCTGCTGCGGCCTGGACGGCAACGAGCGCTGGAACAGCGGCCAGTCGACCGCGCAGTGGGAGGACGACTGGCTGTTCATGGTGAACCGCTACAAGGCCGACAAGCGGGTGGTCGGCGCCGACCTGCGCAACGAGGTCCGCCGGGACGTCTGGGACGACCCCAACTGGGGCCTCGGCGACGCCCACGACGAGTACGCCGCCTTCGAGGAGGCGGGCAACCGCATCCTCCAGGCCGACCCGGACCTGCTGGTCGTCATGGAGGGCATCAACTGGTACGGCGTCCCCGCCGCGGGGTTCAGCCACGGCCGCCCGATGCTCACCCCGGTGCGCAACCTCTCCAACACGCTGATCGACTCCGGCAAGCTGGTCTACTCCGCGCACTTCTACGCCTACACCGGCCCGGCCAACACCGGTGCGGGCAGCGGCCCGGGATCCACCGCCGACCCGCGCTACCAGGACTTCACCCCGGAGCAGCTCGCCCGGGTGGTGGACGACGAGGCGCTGTTCGTCACCGGGGCCGGGCAGCACTTCACCGCCCCGGTGTGGATCAGCGAGTTCGGCGCGGGCGGCCGGGGCTCGACCGACGCCAAGGAGCAGGCCTGGCTGCACGCGTTCACCGACATCCTGGTCCGCGAGGACACCGACTTCGCCTTCTGGCCGCTGGTCGGCTGGGCCGACACCGCCGGCCGCCCGCTGGACACCTGGGCGCTGCTCTCCTACGGCCCCGACGGCAGGCGCACCGGCCTCACCGACCCCGGCGACTGGCGGGCCGCCGACTGGACGAGGCTGATCGACGCCCCGGCGGCGAGCGGCCCGGTGCCCGCGGTGACCCACTGGAACATGCTCGCCCTCGACCACGGCGACCAGGACCTCTCCCGGCGGATGCTCGCCCGCGCGGACTGGAGCCCGGGCAACCGCAAGGGCAACTGCCCGGACGGCCAGCGGCTGATCGCCCTCGCCCGCGGCGACAGCCGGGCGCTGTGCACCGACGCGGGCGAACCGGCCGCCGGCAGCGGCGACTGGATCACCGTCACCGACGAGCGCTACGTCACCGGGGGCGACTGGGCGTCCGGCTACGACAAGCTCCAGTGCCCCGACCGCACCTTCGCGGTCGGCTACGGCGTGCACGGCAACGGCATGGCCGCCCTGCTGTGCGCACCCGCGGCCGCCCCGCTGCCGCTGAACGGCCGCACCCTCTGGTTCGACCGGGGCGACAACCGGCCCGCGACCGGCGGTTCGGTGGCGAGCGACTGGGCGCAGGGCCGCTACAAGGGCCAGTGCGCGGACGGCGAGTACCTGGCCGGTGTCGCCTCCACCTGGCAGCGCCTCCAGTACGGGGCCCCGGCCGCCCTGCTCTGCCGCCCGCTCGCCTGATCCGGCGCCGGCCCGGGGCGGTTCCGCGGCGCCACGCGGACCCGCCGGGGTAGCGCCGGGGTGGCGCCGGGGCGGCGCGCCCCGGGCGGGGCACGGCCGGGCGAGGGCGCGGGGCCCGTCGGTGCCCCGTGGTCCGGTCGGCGGGCGGTACGACGATGACGAACGATCAGAAGGCCTCCCGGGACGGCATTCCCGCAGGCTGGACGCGTTCATGACGCCTTTGTCAGCGGGGTGGACGACCCTTGACGGCGGTGGGCATCTCTGCCAACCTCTCGGCAGGTCTGGACCAAGATCGGTCTTTTTCGTCGGGGGAGAGGACCGGCTCCGAACCGGTCGTGCGCAGGGGGGATCTGCGGGCCGGGAGGGTCGAGGCCGGAGCGGCCCGTCGGCCGGCCGGGGGCCGGTCGGACGCCACCCGGAGGCCGGGTCGCCAGAGCATCCGCGGTGCCGGCCACGTCGGCGCCCGGCCACGGGGAACGCGCCATTCACCGACTGCCGAATCGAGCCGCACATGCCACACTCCCTCCCCCTGCCCGCCTCGCCCTTCCAGCGGGGCGTCTGGTTCACCGAGCGCCTCGGCCAGGCGTACGGGGTGTTCCACATGCCCGTCCTGCTCTCCTTCGACCGGGTCGACGCCGAGGCCCTCGCCCGGGCCGTCTCGACGGTGACGACACGTCACCCCGCCCTGTCCCGGGTGTTCGTGGAACGCGACGGCAGCCTCGTGCTGGAGCCCGGCCCCGCCCCGGTCCTCGACGTGGTCGACGCCGCCGAGGAGTGCGCGCGGGGCCGGGAGAAGCGGCTGGCCGAGGACACGGCACGACCGTTCGACCTCCAGGCGGGCCCCTTGGCCCGGTTCACCCTCTACCGCGGCAGCGGTGAGGCGGCGGAACTGCTGGCCGTCGTGCACCACGCGGTCTTCGACGGGGAGTCGAAGGACGTCCTGGTGGCGGAACTCGCCGCGGCCTACGCGCAGGCCCTGGGCGAGGCCGCCCCGGCCGCCGACCGGATCCCGTCCGCGCGCCTCTCCCCGCCCGACCCCGATCCTGACCCCGACCTCGTCCGCCGGGCCGCCGACTGGTACGGCCCGCGGTGGGCCGCGGCGACGGAGCCCGTCCTCCCGGGACTGCCGCACGCCGTCACGGCCCCGGCGTCCGGCGAGTCCGACGCGTGGCGGATCGACGCGCGGGGCCGGGCGGACCTTGCCGAGGCCGCCGAGCGCTGCGGCGTCACCGTCTTCGAGTTCCTGCTCGCCGCCCTGCACGCCCTGCTGCTGCGCTACGGCGGCGAGGCCGTCCCGGTCGCCGTGCCGCTGTCCGTCCGGACCCCCGAACAGGCCGGGGAGATCGGGCTGTTCGTCAACGAGCTGCCGGTGCACGCACCGGCCGGGGTGACCGCCCGGACGTCCTTCGCCGCCTTCGCCCGGGCCGTGCGGGCCGAGGCCCGCGGCGGGTACCCGTTCCGCCCGGTGCCCTTCGGCGCGGCGGTCGGCGGCCTCACGCCGCGCGCAGGGCTGGCCCCCGTATCGTTCGGCTACCGGCGCGGCGCGGCCGCGGACCCGGTGTTCCCGGGAAGCACCGTCCGGGTGGACCGCGCGGTGTTCAACGGCGCCGCCCGCAACACCCTGCACCTCCAGGCGGTCGACACCGCCGACGGGCTCGCCTTCTCGCTCCAGTACGCTCCGGCGGTCCTGTCGCCGGACGCCGTGGACCGGATCGCCGGGCACTTGACGGCCCTGCTGGAGGCCGCGACGGCCGCGCCCGACACGCCGCTGGGCGCCCTGCCGCTGCTGGGCGAGTGCGAGCGGCACCTGGTGACGGAGGAGTGGAACGCCACCGCCCGCGCCTACCCGCACGAGCGCACGGCGCTGGACCTGGTGCGGGAGCGGGCCGCCGAGACGCCGGACGCCGTCGCCGTCAGCGCGGGCACCGAGCGGCTGACCTACCGCGCGCTGGTGGAGCGGATCGACGAACTGGCCGCCGTCCTGGGCGGGGCCGGGGTCCGCCGCGGTGACGTCGTCGCCCTGCACCTGGAGCGCTCCGCCGATCTGCCCGCCGTCCTGCTCGCGGTGCACGCCGCCGGGGCCGCCTACCTGCCGCTCGACCCCGGCCACCCCGCCGAGCGGCTCGCGTTCCTGCTCGCCGACTCGGGCGCCGCCCTGCTGGTCGCCGACCGGGAGCCGGCTGCCGACGTGGCGGCGGCGGCACCGGCCGTCCTGCGCCTCGCCGGCGGCCGCACGGAACCGACGGCCCCGGGGGCGGAGCCGGCCCCGCCCGGCGACCTCGCCTACGTGCTGTACACCTCCGGCTCGACCGGGCGGCCCAAGGGCGTGGAGATCGGGCACCGGGCCCTGGTGAACCTCCTGACCTCCTTCGCGGACCGGCTGGGCTCGGGACCGCAGGACGTCTGGCTCGGCCTGACCTCGCTCTCCTTCGACATATCCGGGCTGGAGATCCTGCTGCCGCTGGTCACCGGCGGCCGGCTGGTCCTCGCACCGGACGGCGCCGCCCTGGACGCGCCGGGCACGGTCGGGCTGATCCGGCGGGAGGGCGTGACCCATCTGCAGGCGACCCCCTCGGGCTGGCGCGTGCTGCTCAGCGCCGGGCCCCTGCCGGCCGGGCTGACCGGGATCGTGGGCGGGGAGGCGCTGCCGCTCCCGCTGGCCCGCGAGCTCCGGGGCTCCCTCGGCCGGCTGATCAACGGGTACGGCCCGACCGAGGCGACGATCTACGCCACCTGCGCCGACGTCCCCGCGGAGCCGGACGCCGTGGTGATCGGCCGGCCGGTCGCCAACACCAGGGCGTACGTCCTGGACACCGACGGCCTCCCGGTGCCGATCGGGATCCCCGGAGAGCTCCACCTGGGCGGCGACGGCCTCGCGGACGGCTACCGGGGGCGGCCCGAACTGACGGCGGAACGTTTCGTCGGGGACCCGTTCGCTGGCGGCCGGATGTACCGCACCGGCGACCTCGTGGCGTGGACGCAGGACGGCGAACTGGAGTTCCACGGCCGGATCGACGACCAGGTGAAGATCCGCGGCCACCGGATCGAACTCGGCGAGATCGAGGCCGCGCTGCTCGACCACCCAGCCGTCGCCGCGGCGGCCGTCGCCGTCCGCGAGCAGGCCGAGGGGGAGCCCGCCCTCGTCGGCTACCGGGTGCCCGCTCCCGGCAGCGCACCGCTGCCCGACGCGGACCTGCGGGACCACCTGCTGCGCACCCTGCCCGCGATCATGGTGCCCCGGCAGTTCGTCACCCTCGACCGCCTGCCGCTCACCCCGAGCGGCAAGCTCGACCGGCGCGCGCTGCCCGACCCGCCGCGCGAGCGGGCCGCGGGAGCGGCGGAGGCCGACGACGTCACGGCGGGCGTCCTGGCGATCTGGGAGGAGGTCCTGGGCGTCTCCGGCCTCGGCCCCGAGGACGACCTCTTCGACCACGGCGGACACTCGCTGACGATCATCCAGATCACCGCCCGGATCCGCGCCGCCTTCGGGGTCGAGCTCGCCTTCGACCTGTTCTTCGACGCCTCCACCCCGGCCGCCCTGGCCGACATCGTGCGAGAGCGGCGTTGACCGCCGCCGACCGCCCCTGCGCGTCCTCCCCGCTCCACGCCCGAACGGACTGCCGATGACCGACACCCAGGACCTGCCCGCAGACTGGTCCGCCACCAAACGATCCCTCCTCGCCCAGCGCCTGCGCGGTGCCGCGGCCCCGGTGCGGGTGGTCGAGCCCCGCCCGGAGGGCAGCGCCCCGCCCCTGTCCAGCGGACAGGAACGGCTCTGGTTCATGGACCAGTTCTCGCCCGGCGGGACGGCCTACACGCTCGCCCCGGCCCGGCGGCTGCGCGGCCCGCTGGACCGCTCGGCGCTGGACACCGCCCTGGCCGCCCTGGTGGCACGGCACGAGGGCCTGCGGATGACCTTCCCGGTCACGGAGGACGGCAGGGCCGAGGTCCTGATCGCCGAACCGGGCCCCTTCGCCGCCGCGTTCGTGGACGCCTCGGACGACCCCGACCCCGGCCGAAGAGCCGCCGACGAGATCGGGGCGCTGGTCGCCAGACCCTTCGACCTCGCGGCCGGGCCGCTGCTGCGCGCCCTGCTCGTCCGGCTCTCCGCCGAGGACCACGTCCTCGCCCTGGTCATGCACCACATCGTCGGCGACGGCTGGTCGATCGACATCCTCAACCGCGAACTGGACCTGCTCCACGCCCGGTACGCCCACGGCGCGGAGAACGAACTCCCGCCCGTCCCCGTCCAGTTCGGGGACTACGCGCGCTGGCAGCGGGACCGGCTCGACAGCGGCGCCCTGGCCGCCTCCCGCGACTACTGGCGCACCGAACTCGCCGACGTCCCCGCCCTGGAACTGCCCGTCGACCGCCCCCGGCCGCCGCTGCTCACCTTCGACGGCGCCGCCGTGGAACTGCACTGGAGCCCGGAACTCGCCCGCGCCGTCGCCGAGTGCGCCCGCGCCCGCGGCGCGTCGACGTACATGGTGCTGATGGCCGGGCTCCAGGTGCTGCTCGGCCGGCACACCGGCCAGCGGGACTTCGCGATCGGTTCGGCCGTGGCCGGCCGTCTCCACCGGGAACTGGAGGCGGTGGTCGGCGCCTTCGTCAACATGCTGCCGATCCGCGCCCGGCTGGAGGAGGGACTCACCTTCGGACAGCTGGTCGGCCGGGTGCGGGAGACCACGCTGAACGCCTACACCCACCAGGAGGTGCCCTTCGAGCAGATGGTCGCCGACCTGGACATCGAGCGCGACGTCAGCCGCTCGGCGGTGTTCCAGGCCACCTTCGCGTTCCAGAACTACGGCGACCGCGCCGCCTCCACCGCACCCGCCGCCACCGCGGAGGGATTCGGGCACGCGGCCACCACGAGCCACTCCGACCTCGCCTTCTACCTGCGGGAGAAGAAGGACGGCGGGCTCTTCGGGCTGATCACCTATCGGACCGACCTCTTCGACGCCGACACCGTGCGACGGCTCACCGAGCGCTTCGAGGTCCTGATGACGGCGGCCACGGCCGATCCGGACCGGGCCGTCGAGGACCTGCCGGTGACGATCGGCACCGAGCACCGCGACCTGGTCGAGGAGTGGGCGGCCGGCCCGGCGCTCCCCGAGGACGGGCCCGGAACGCTGACCGCGCTGCTCGCGGCGGCGGCCCGGCAGGCGGGCGACCGCCCCGCGCTGGTCTTCGAGGACGCCACCGTCACCCACCGCGAACTCGACGCGCGGGCGACCGCCCTGGCCCGGCGGCTGCGGGCGCTGGGCGTCGGCCGGGACGACCGGGTGGCGGTGTGCCTGGAACAGTCCCCGGACCTGGCGGTCGCCCTGGTCGCCGTGCTGAAGGCCGGTGGCTGCTACCTGCCGCTGGACCCGGAGCAGCCGCCCGCGCGGCTCTCCCACCTGGTGGCCGACGCGGACGTGCGGGTGCTGGTGACGGACTCGGAGCTGCGGGAGCGGTTCCCCGCGTACGGGGGCGCGGAGCTGCTGGTGGACCGCGCCGACCCCGCGCCGAACGGAGTGCCGCAGGACGCGCCGCTCGCCGAGGTGTCCGGACCGGACGACCTCGCGTACGTCATCTACACCTCCGGCTCCACCGGGCAGCCCAAGGGCGTCGCGGTGCAGCACCGCGAGATCCTCAACTACCTGGCCGGCGTGCGGGAACGGCTGCGGATCGAGCCCGGCGCCCGCTACGGGCTGCTGCAGTCCCTGTCGTTCGACTTCAGCATCACGATGCTCTACCTGGCGCTCACCACCGGCGGCCGGGTGCACCTGCTGCCGCGGCGCATCGCCGGCGCCGAACTCGCCGCACACATCGAGGCGTCGGCGCTCGACTACCTCAAGATGACGCCCTCCCACCTGGCCGCGCTGTCCGCCGACGCCCCGCTCGAACGCCTGCTGCCGCGCCGCGCCCTGGTGCTCGGCGGGGAGGCCTCGTCCTGGGCCTGGGCCGCCGACCTGGCCGGCCGGGGCGGCTGCGCGGTGTTCAACCACTACGGCCCCACCGAGGCGACGGTCGGCGTCACCGTCCACGAGGTCCTGCCGGGGGAGCACGGCCCGGGGAACACCCCGATCGGCACCCCGCTCGCCGGTGCACGCTGCTACGTCCTGGACGGCGCCGGGCGGCCGGTGCCGCCCGGCGTGACCGGCGAGCTGTACCTCGGCGGGGACCGGCTGGCCCGCGGCTACCTGGGCCGCCCCGAGCTGACGGCGGAACGTTTCGTCGAGGACCCGTTCGCCGGCGGCCGGATGTACCGCACCGGTGACCTGGCCCGCTGGCGGCCGGAGGCCGGGGGAGGCGTGCTGGAGTACCTGGGCCGCGCCGACGACCAGATCAAGGTCCGCGGCTACCGGGTCGAGCCCGGCGAGATCGAGGCCGCGCTCACCGCGCTGCCCGGCGTCACCCAGGCCTTCGTCACCGTACGGGGCGAGGGGATCCGGCAGAACCTCGTCGCCTACCTCGAACGCGCGGCCGACGCGGCCGTCCCCGCCGCGGCCGAACTGCGGGTGACGCTCGGCGAGGTCCTGCCGGACTACATGGTCCCCGCCCGGTACGTCGTCCTGGACCGCCTGCCGCTGCTGGCCCACGGCAAGGTCGACCGCAAGGCGCTGCCCGAACCCGAGGACACCGCCCCGGCCGCCGGACACGTCGAACCCGAGGGCGACACCGAGACGCTGATCGCCGCGATCTGGGCCGAGGTGCTCGACGTCGCGAAGGTCGGCGCCCTGGACGACTTCTTCGAGATCGGCGGGCACTCGCTGCTCGCCACCCAGGTCGTCGCCCGGCTGCGCCGCACCTTCCCCGACCTGCCGACCCCGGTCGGCGTGATGGACCTCTTCCGCTTCCCGACCGTCCGGCAGCTCGCCGGGCTCGTCGCCGACCCGGGTGCCGACCGCGGACCGCGGGGGCTGCTGCACCGGCTCACCCCCGAACGCCGCCGCACCACCGCGAGCGTGGTCTGCGCCCCCTACGGCGGCGGCAGCGCGCTGATCTACAAGCCGCTCGCCGACGCCCTGCCCGAGGACTGGGCGCTGCACTCCATCGCCGTCCCCGGCCACGAACTCGGCGAGGAACCGATGGACGTCGACGAGGTCGCCGACCGGTGCGCGCGCGAGATCGTCGAGGGCGTCGAGGGCCGGATCGTGCTGTACGGGCACTGCGGGGTCGGCGTGCGCCTCGCCGTCGAGATCGCCCGCCGGGTCGAGGCCGCCGGCCGGGAGATCGACGCCGTCCACCTCGGCGGCATCTTCCCCTTCGCCCGCCCCAGGGGACGCGGCGCGGCCGTCGGCGAGCGGTGGGCCGAACTCCTCGACCGGATGCGCAGCGACCAGGACATGATCAACGGTCTGGCCGCCGCCGGGATGGACACCGACGACCTGGACCCGGAGCAGCTGCGGCTGATCGTCCGCAACCGCCGCACCGGCACCAAGGACGTCGAACGGTACTTCACCCGGATGTTCGGGACCGAGGGCGGACGGATCAAGGCCCCCGTGATCGCGGTCTGCGGCGACCGCGACCCGGCCACCGAGTTCTACCAGGAGCGCTTCCGCGAGTGGCACCGGATCGCCGACACCACCGCCGTGGTGGTCCTCGACGAGGCCGGCCACTTCTACCTCAAGTACCGGGCCGCCGAACTCGCGGCCGTCGTCACCGGCGTCCACCGGTCGATCGCCGCGGGGGAGGAGGACCGCCACCGCCGGACGGACGGCGCCACCTGGTGGCTGGCCGGGCTCTCCCGGGACGCCCAACGGCCGGTCACGCAGGACGCGCAGGCGCCCGTCCGCCCGACCATGCGCCGCTTCCTCACCGTCGCCTCCGGGCAGCAGGTGTCGATGATCGGATCGGCGCTCACCGAGTTCGCCCTCCCGGTCTGGATCTACCTGCGCACCGGCTCCCTCGCCCAGTTCGGGCTGCTGGCCGCCTGCGGCCTGGTGCCCGGCATCCTCGCCGCCCCGATCGCCGGAGCGATCGTCGACCGGGGCGACCGGCGCCGGACCATGCTCCTCGGCGACCTCGCCGCCGGCCTCACCCAGGTCGTCCTGCTCCTGCTGTACACCACCGGCGGCCTGGAGGCCTGGCACGCCTACGCGCTCGTCGCCGTGCTGTCCGCCGCCCTCTCCTTCCAACGGCTGGCCTGGAACGCGGCCGTGCCGCAGCTCGTCCCCAAGCGCTACCTCGGCCGCGCCAACGGCGTGGTCCAGATGGCCTTCGGCCTCGCCCAGTTCCTCGTCCCGCTGTTCGCCGTCGGCCTGCTCGCCGCCATCGGACTCGGCGGCATCCTCGCCCTCGACGTGGCCGGCTACGCGGTCGCCATCGGCGTCACCCTGGCCGTGCGCTTCCCGGACGTGATGGGCTCCACCCGGCGGGAGAGCATTCCCGCCGAGATCCGCGAAGGCTTCCGACGGGCCCTCGGCAGCAGCCACTTCCGCGCGATGCTGCTGTACTTCGCGGTCCTGAACGTCTTCCTCTCCCCGCTGTTCCTGCTCACCACCCCGCTCGTGCTCTCCTTCGCCCCGCTCTCCGCGGCCGGCTGGGTGTCCACGGCGGCCGGCCTCGGCGCCGTGCTCGGCGGGATCACCCTGGTGGCCTGGGGCGGCCCGCGCCGACGGAAGCTGCGCGGGGTGCTGCTCGCCACCCTGGCGGTCGCCGGGGCCTGCCTGCTCACCGGGCTGCGCCCGTCGATCTGGACGGTCGCCCTCGGCGCGTTCGGCATGACCTTCGCGCTCGCCCTGCTCAACGGCGCCTACGCGACCATCGTGCAGACCAAGGTGCCGCTGCGCTTCCACGGCCGGGTGATCGCGGTCAACACCATGGTCGCCTGGTCGACCCTGCCGGTCGGGTTCGCCGTCGTCGCCCCCTTCGGCCCCGGACTCCTCCAGCCGCTGATGGACCGCGGCGGCGCCCTCGCCTCCACCATCGGCCGGCTCATCGGCACCGGCGAGGGCCGCGGCATCGGACTGCTCTACCTGCTGTTCGGCCTCGCCATGGCCGCCCTCGCGCTGGTCTGCCTGGCCGTCCCGGTGCTGCGGCACTTCGACCGGGACGTCCCCGACGCCGAGCCCGACGACCTGGTCGGCCTCAAGGCCATCCAGGACCGGGCCGCCGGCACCGCCCTGCCGTCCAGCGACGCCAACGCCGCCGCGCCCACCCTCCCGCACCGCTCCGAGACCGAGGTGACCGTCCGGTGACCACCACCGCCACCCACCCGTTGACCGCCGAACAGCGCCGGCTCTGGTTCCTCCAGCAGCTCCACCCGGACGACGCCGGCTTCAACATGTACCTCAACCGGCGCTGGACCGGGCCGCTCGACCCGAGGGCCCTGCGCACCGCCCTCGGCCGGCTGGCCGAACGGCACGAGATCCTCCGTACCCGCTTCGGGTACGACGACCCCGAGGCCGCGGAGCCCGTCCAACTGGTCCAGCCCCCCGCCGCGATCGACCTGGTCACCCTCCGGCTGCCCGAGGGAGCCACCGAGGCGGACTTCACCGACGCCTGCCGCCCGTACGTCAACGCGCCGTTCGACCTCGCCGCCGCGCCGCCCCTGCGCGCGACCCTGATCAGCGCGGGGGAGCGGGAACACGCGGTCAGCGTCGTCGTCCACCACATCGTCGCCGACGGCTGGTCCTTCCGCACGATGTGGCGCGAACTGCTGGCCCTCTACCGCGAGGCGATCGGCGAGGCACCGGCCGGTCTTCCCGAACTCCCCTTGCAGTACGGCGACTTCGCCCGCGCCGAACAGGCCAGGACCGGCGGGGAGGCGGGCGAGGAGGCGTTCCGGTTCTGGGCGGACCGGCTCGCCGGCACCGGAGCGCTGCGCCTCCCGTTCGACCGGCCGAGACCGTCGGACCCCACCAGACCCGCCGGCTTCGTCACCGTCGATCTCGGCCCCGAGCTGACCGCCGCCCTCGACCGGCTGGCCCGCCAGGAGCGGTGCACCCCGTTCATGGTGCTGCTCACCGGCTACCAGTGCGTGCTCGCCCGCTGGACCGGCTGCCGGGACTTCGTGGTCGGCACCCCGCTGGCGGGCCGCACCGAGGCGGCGCACGAAGCGCTGCTCGGCTACTTCAACCGCACCGCGGTGATTCGGTCGGACCTGACCGGGGACCCCGACTTCCGCGGGGTGCTGAAGCGGACCAGGTCCGCCGCGCTCGCCGCCCTGAGCCGTCCCGACGCCCCGGCCGAGCGGCTCGCCGCCCACCTCGGCCTGCCCGCGGACACCGGAGCCGGACCGCTCTACCAGGCCGTCTTCGTCCACCAGAGCCAGAACGACCTCGCGGACGGCTCCGGTGAACCCGCGCTGCCCGCGGGCGTCCGCACCACGAGCATGGACTCCGGCTTCGAGCAGGCCAAGACCGACCTGCTGCTCGACAGCTGGCGCACCGCCGACGGCGGCATCACGCTGTCCTTCTGCTACGACCGCGAGCTCTTCGACCGGGAGACCGTCGAGGCGCTCGGCGGCCGGTGCCGCGAGCTGTACACGCGGATCGTCGAGGACCCGGAACTCCCCCTGCACGGCGACTGGTTCGTCGGAGCGCGGGAGCGGGCGGCGCTGCTCGCCCTGGGCGCGGGGCCGACCGCTCCCGCCACCGTGCGAACGGTGCTGGAGCGGTTCGCGGACCAGGCCGCCGCGCGGCCGGACGCGCCCGCCCTGGACTGCGACGGCCGGACGCTGTCCTACGCCGAACTCGATCGGCGGTCCACCGAACTGGCGCACCGGCTCGGCCCGGTGGCCGGCCGGGTGGTCGCGGTGTCGATGGCGCCCTCCTTCGACCTGGTCGTCGCCCTGACGGCGGTCTGGAAGGCCGGCGCCGCCTACCTCCCGCTCGACCCGGCCCACCCCGAGGACCGCCGCGCCCTGATGGTCCGCGAGGCCGACGCCGTCCTCACCCTCACCGGCGCGGACCCGACCGGCGCCGGTACCGCCGATCTGCCCGGCGCCGGGACCGCCGACCTCGCCCCGCCCGACCCGCGGGGCCTGGCCTACGTCCTCTACACCTCCGGGTCCACCGGCACGCCGAAGGCCGTCGCCGTCGACCACTTGGCGGTGTCCGCCCGGGTCGACTGGATGACGGGCCCGGACGGCTACGCGCTGGGCCCCGCCGACCGGATCGTCCAGTTCGCCTCCCTCGGCTTCGACACCCACGTGGAGGAGCTCTGGCCGGCCCTGGCGGCCGGGGCGTGCGTGGTGCTGCTGCCCGGCGGCGGCCGGACCCTGCCCGACCTGCTGGACGGCCCGTCCGGCCGGTCCGTCACCGTGCTCGACCTGCCGACCGCCTACTGGGAGGAGCTCGTCGGCCTCGGCGAGCAGACCCGCTGGCCGGAGGCACTTCGCCTGGTGGTCATCGGCGGTTCCGAGGCGCGCGCCGACACGGTCGCCCGGTGGCGCCGACGGCACGGGGACGCCGTCCGGCTCGTGAACACCTACGGCCCCACCGAGGCCACCGTGATCGTCACCGCGGCCGAGCTGACGGCCGCCGACACCGAGCGCCGGCCCTCGCTGGGCCGCCCGCTGCCCGGGGTCGGGCTGCACGTGCTGGACGAGCGCGGCGGGCTGCTGCCCCGGGGAGCCGAGGGCGAGCTGTACATCGGCGGCAGCGGCCTGGCCCGGGGCTACCTGGGCCGGCCCGACCTGACCGCGACCGCCTTCGTGCCCGATCCCTTCCTCGGCGGCGTGATGTACCGCACCGGGGACCGCGCCCGGTGGCGGGCGGACGGCCGGCTGGAGTTCCTGGGGCGCGGCGACGCCCAGCTGAAGCTGCGCGGCTACCGGATCGAGCCCGCGGAGATCGAGTCCGCGC
>NZ_JBHXEM010000162.1:16626-17204 GCF_042724755.1 Kitasatospora sp. NPDC127067
GCTGACCGCGCACCCGGCCGTCGCGCAGGCCGCCGTGCTGGTCCGCGACGGCCGGAGACTGCTGGCGTACGCCGTCCCGTGCCCCGGTGCCGAGCCCGGACCGGCCGAGCTGCGCGAGCACCTCGCCCTGCGGCTTCCCGCCTACATGGTCCCGGACACCGTGCTCACCCTGGCCCGGCTGCCGCTGACGCCGAACGGCAAACCCGACCTCGCGGCCCTGCCCGACCCCGGGCCGGCCGCCGGGTCGGGCTATGTCGCGCCGCGCACCGACGCCGAGCAGCTGGTCACCGACCTGTGGCAGGAGGTCCTCGGAGTCCCGCGGGTCGGGGTGTTCGACGACTTCCTCGCGCTCGGCGGGGACTCCCTCCTGGTCACCCGGGTCGCCGCGCGGATCCGGGCCGGGATCGGACTCGACATCCCCATCCGCGACGTGTTCGAGAGCAGCACACCGGCCGCCCTCGCGGCCCGGATCGAGGCGCTGCTGATCGCCGAGATCGACGCGCTCACCGAGGAGGAGGCGGCCGGGCGCCTCTCCGGCTGAGCGGGCGGGGCCCGGCTTCCGCGTGCAGGGGAAGCCG
>NZ_JBHXEM010000163.1:0-17042 GCF_042724755.1 Kitasatospora sp. NPDC127067
TGTTATTTTTTTATAAGACACTGGGGCACCCCAAGCGGAGGAAACGCACCCTTCCCCCCCGCTGGGGGTCCCCGTCCGCTGATCGCGTGCCAGACTGTGCGCCCCGCAGGCCGATGAGGAGAATTCGGTGGATCTGGCGCGCCCCCTGATCGAGGACTTCCCCGCCCATCCGGACGGCGACCCCGCCGAGGCCCTGGCCCGCGCCGTCCGTGCCCGCCGCGGCGACCTCGGCCTCACCCTCGGCGACCTCGCCGCCCGGGCGGGCCTCCCGGAGGCCGACGTCCGGGCCGTCGAGGCGGGGCACGCGAGGCCCACGCTGGCGCTGCTCACGGTGCTGTCGCACGCGCTGCGGAAGGAGTAGCGGGGCGGGCCGGCGCTCAGGCGGGTTCGTAGGAGGTCCGCCGGACCAGGGCGCGGGCCTGCGGGGAGTCCATGGGGTGGGCGAAGAGGTACCCCTGGCCGAGCGGGCAGCCCATGGCGGCGAGCAGGTCGCGCTGGTCGGCGTGCTCGATGCCCTCGGCGATGACCTGGACGCCGAGGGTGTCGGCGATCCGGGTGATGCCCTCGACCAGGGCGTACTGCTGGGGCGAGTGGCCGAGGCCGTCGATGAAGGACTTGTCGATCTTGAGCAGGGAGATCGGGAACTCGCGCAGGTAGGAGAGCGAGGAGTAGCCGGTGCCGAAGTCGTCGATGGCGATGCCGACGCCGAGGTCGGACAGGGTGGCCATGTCGGCGTGGATGCGGTCGTCGCGGCGCATCAGCACGGACTCGGTCAGCTCCAGGACCAGGGTGTGCGGGTCGATGCCGGTGGTGGCCAGGGCCCGGCGGACCACGTCCACGAACCCGGCGTCGCGGAACTGCCGGGCCGAGACATTGACGTTGACCCGCAGCGGCGGCCGGCCGGCGGCGGAGCGGACCGCCGAACTCGCGGCGTGCCAGGCCGCGACCTCCTGGGCGGCGCGCTCCAGCACCCAGGCGCCGAGCGGGACGATCTGGCCGCTCTCCTCGGCCAGGGCGATGAACTCGTCGGGCAGCACCATGCCGCGCCGGTCGTGCGGCCAGCGGACCAGCGCCTCGAAGGCGACCAGGTCACCCGAGCGCAGGTCGACGATCGGCTGGTAGTACAGCTGGAAGGCCGATTCCGCGATCGCCGAGTCGAGGTGCTCGTTCAGCTCGTGCCGCTCCACCATCCCGGTCTGCAGGGCCGACCGGTAGTGGCGCCACTGACGGCGGCCGGCCGCCTTCGCGGAGTAGAGCGCGAGGTCGGCGTGGGTGAGCAGCTCGGTCGCGTCCACGCTGTCCTCGGTGGTCGCCACGCCGATGCTGGCCGTCACCCGTACCGCGCCCGACTTGAGCTTGAACGGCTCGGCGAACACCGCCAGCACCCCGGACGCGATGGTGTCCACGTCGGCCGGCCGCCGCGCGTCCTCCACCAGCACCGCGAACTCGTCGCCGCCGAGGCGGGCGGCGGTGTCCGAGGCGCGCAGCGCGGTGGAGATCCGCAGCGAGACCGCGACCAGCAGCTCGTCGCCGATCGCGTGGCCCTGGGTGTCGTTGACCACCTTGAAGTCGTCCAGGTCGATGAACAGCACCCCCGTGACGGCTCCGCTGCGCTCGCCCCGGGAGAGGGCGTGGCCGACCCGGTCCAGGAACAGCACCCGGTTGGCCAGGCCGGTCAGCGAGTCGTGGAAGGCGCGGTGGGTCAGCTCGCGCTCCATCTGCCGCTGCTCGGTCACATCGCGCAGGGTGAGCACCAGGGCGCCCACGGTCGGGTCCGCGCGCAGGTCGTTGAAGCGGACCTCGGCCTCGATCGGGGTGCGGTCCTGGCGCAGCAGCCGCCAGTGCTCGCGCGGCTGCTCCGCCCGGGGCTGGTCGGCCGGCCCGCGCATCCGGGCCAGCGCCTTGCCGACCTCCCGGCTGTCCTCGGGCGGGACCAGGTCGGTCAGCAGGGTGCCGGCCAGGTTCGGGTGACCGAGCACCGTCTCGGCGGACGGGGAGGCGTAGCGCACGCCGTCGTCGGCGTCGAGGATCAGGATGACGTCGCTGGCGTTCTGCACCAGGGTGCGGAAGTACAGCTCGCTGTTGCGGCGGGCGACCTCCCGGCTCAGCACCAACCGTTCGACCGCGAGGGCCGCCTGTGCGGCGAGGATCTCCAGCGAGCTCCAGAGGCTGGTCAGCTCCTGCTCGGTGCCGGTGACGATGAGCGCGCCGATCAGCGGATCGCCGGAGGGGCGCTCGGCGAGGGTGAGCGGGCAGACCAGGGCGTACGGCAGGCGGGTGCGCCGGTCGCCGGCGGGCCTGGCGGCGGCGGACCGCGCGGGGCCGGGCTTGGACGTGCCGGGTTTGGACGTGCCGGGCGGGGCGGCGTCCAGGCCCAGGGCAGCCACGGGCAGCAGCAGCGTCTCCCGGGCGGCGGCGAGTTCCAGCACCTGCTCGGACGGTGCGGCGTCCTGCGGCGCCTGCCGGGCGGAGCCGCTCCCGGCGTGCCGCACGTGCAGCACGCCCTCCTCGGTCACCGCGAGCAGGGCGACGTGTCCGGCCTCGGCCGGCATCAGCGTCGACGCGGCGGACTGGACGGCGTCCGCGACCTCCTCCACCGTGACGGCGGCGGTCAGCCGGGCGCCCGCCTCGCGCAGCGTCCGCTCGCGGGCGACGGCCTGCCGGCGGTCGGAGACGACCACCGCCAGCCGGGCCAGCACCAGCAGGTAGAGCAGCGCGGAGAACGCGCCGATCACGCCCGCGTTGCCGGTGTTGCCGGCCAGCGCCTCGATGATCAGGATCGCCGGGGCGATCAGCGAGGCGAGGGTGAGCAGCACCAGCCGGGCGGTGCTCAGGTCCGGCTGCTGGGTGGGCACCGGCCGGGTCAGCTCGACCATCGACGGGTGCAGTGCCGCCGCGCCCCAGGCGGTGTAGAAGGCGGCCCAGCCGAGTTCGACGGGCGTGCCGATGTGCCAGGTGCCGTGCAGCTGGATCAGCCCGTACAGCACGTCGGAGACCAGGAGGCCGAGCGAGCCGACGGCGAGCAGCTGCAGCGAGCGGGAGTTGCCCCCGCGCGGGGTCAGCAGGCGCAGCAGCAGGGCGAGCACGACCACGTCGCCGAGCGGGTAGGCGATCGAGACGGCCTTCTGGATCCAGTCGAGGTCCGGGTTCCGGGCGTACGGGAGGATCAGGTAGATCCAGGCGAGCAGGGCCAGTCCGATGGTGGGGATGAGGGCGTCGAGCAGCCCGGCGCGGTCCTGACGGGCCGTGCGCCAGCGGATGAAGCCCAGCACGCCGACCGCGTACAGCACGTACTCGGCGAGGTAGAAGCCGTCCGCGACGGACGGGAACGGGTTGGGCAGGTGCAGGATGTCCAGTTGGACGGCCTGGATCACCTCGCCCACGGTGAAGCTGAGGTTGGCGAGTGCCAGCACGTACCAGAAGCGCGCGTGCGCGGGCCGGTAGAGACGGACGCCGACCACGATCGCGGCGACGCCGCCGAGGCCGATGCCCGTCCACCAGATGATCCGCTGGCTCGGATTCGCGTAGTAGATGCCGGTGAACAGCACCATCCAGAGCAGGTAACAGACCATCAGGCGTTGGCACCGGCGAGTCAACGAGGCTACCTCCTCCGCGACACCACCCCGCCGGTCGGGCGGGGGAGTTCGGGCGAGGACTGGGCGGGCGAGGCGTACGGGCCGGCCCGGGGCTGGGACGGGGTGGGCGCTTTCGCGCAGCACCGAGGCGTCCGGTGGGGGTGCGACCGGACGGCCTCGATGGGGCAGGAGTGCGTATAGTCGGAAATGTCGCACTCCCCAGCATTCTGCCGCCACAGCACGAGGTCAAGCCGGTGGACGACGCAGTAGACAGCGCACAGGGCGTACGTACGGATGTGAGCTCCGACCGTCACGCCGTGGTCCGCAACGACAACGGTCAGTATGCGATCTGGCCAGGGGACTTGACCGTCCCGGCCGGCTGGCGGCAGGTCCACGGACCGGCCCGGCGGGCCGACTGCCGGGAGCGGGTGGAGCGCGAGTGGCGCCCCGCCGAACTGGGCTTCCCCGACGGCGCCCCCGTACGGCGCGCGGCGGCCGGATTCGCCGACACGGTGCACGGACTGTTCCGCGCGCGGGCGGCGCACGACCCGGAGGCGGTCGCCGTCATCGCCGCCGACGCCACGCTGAGCTACCGCGAACTCGACCTGCGCAGCGACCGGTTGGCCGCCGTACTCCGGGCCCGCGGGGCCGGCCCCGAGCAGGTCGTGCCGGTCTGCCTGGAACGCGGGGCCGGGCTGGTGACCGCCTGGCTGGCCGTGCTCAAGGCCGGCGGGGCCTTCCTGCCACTGGACCCGGCCCACCCGCGGCGACGGCTGGCCGGGCTCGTCGAGGACTGCGGGGCCCGGGTGGTGGTCGCGGACGGCGACGGCTTCCCGGGGACCTCCCGGGTACCCGTGCTCGGACCGGGGAGCGGCGGCTCCGGCGAGTTCCTGGGAGACGACGGCGCCGTCCCCGACGACCTCGCCTACCTGATCTACACCTCCGGCACGACCGGCCGCCCCAAAGGCGTGCCCGTCACCCACCGTGCGCTGCTGTTCACCCTCGACCGGATCGTCCACGCCTACCGGCTGCGCCCGGGCGAACGCGTCCTGCAACTGGCCGCGCTCGGCTCCGACACCGCGCTGGAGCAGGTGTTCGGCGCCCTGCTCGCGGGCGCGACCGTCGTGCTGGGCGGCGGCGGGGACGCGGGCGGCACCTGGGCGCCCACCGAACTGGCCGGCCGGCTGCCCGGGCTGGGCCTGGCCGTCGCCGACCTCACCCCCGCCTACTGGCACCACCTGCTCGACCTGCTCCCGCCCGGCGGGCCCGGCCCCCGGGAACTGCGGCTGGTCGTGGTCGGCGGGGACGTCGTGCACGCCGACGACTGCCGCCACTGCCTGGAACGGCTGCCCGGCGCCCGGCTGCTCAACGCGTACGGGGTCACCGAGGCGGCCGTCACCTCGACGCTCTGCGAGGTCACGGCCGACCTCCTCGGCGGGGGCGCCACCGGCCCGGGCCCGACGGGACCGGGCGGCTCCGCCGCGCCCGTACCGATCGGCCGGCCACTGCCCGGAGTGCGGGTGCACGTGCTCGACGCCCGGCTGCGCCCCGTCCGGCCCGGGGAGAAGGGGCAGATCCACCTCGGCGGGCCCGGCCTCGCCCGCGGCTACTGGCGGCAGGCCGGGCTCACCGCCGAGTCCTTCCTGCCCGACCCGTACGCGCCGCTGCCCGGCGAGCGGATGTACCGCACCGGCGACGCCGGACGGTGGCGGGCCGACGGGCAGCTGGAGATCCTCGGGCGCTTCGACGACCAGCTGAAGGTGCGCGGGCACCGGGTGGACCCGGCCGAGATCGAGGCCGTCCTGGCCGCCCACCCGGACGTCCGGCAGGCCCGGATCGCGGCCGACGGGGAGGCGGCGGACGGCAGCCGCACGCTCACGGCGTACTACACGCTCGCCCCCGGGGCGGCCGGCGGGGCGCGGGGGATCCGGGCGTTCCTGGCCGAGCGGCTGCCGGAGTACCTGGTGCCGGCCGATTTCGTGCCGCTGGCGGCGATGCCGCTGACGGCGGCGGGGAAGATCGACCGGCGGCGGCTGCCGCACGCGCCGGTGCGCCCGGTCGGTTCGGGTGGTCCGGCCGGCCCGGCTGCTCCGGCCGTTCCGGCCGTTCCGGCCGTTCCGGCTGGAGCGGGTGCCTCCGGTGCGTCCGATGCGTTCGGTGCGGACGCGGTCGAGGCAGCCGTCGGGCAGCTGTGGGCGGAGCTGCTCGGCGTCGAACACGTCGGCCCGGACGGCGACTTCTTCGCGCTCGGCGGCACCTCGCTGCTCGCGATGGAGATGCTGGCGCGGGCCCGGATCATGTTCGGCATCGACGTCGGGCAGGTGCGGGCGCTCACCCGGGCACTGCTGCGCGAACCCGTCCTGCACGCCTTCGCGGGGGCCCTGCGGGCGGCGCGCACGGAGGGCCCCGCGGGCGCCGAACGGGACGCCGGCGTCGACTGGTTCGCGGAGGCCCGGCTCACCGACGACCTCCGGCAGTCCTGGAGCCCGGCGCCCTCCCGGGCCGAGCCCGCCGAGATCCTGCTCACCGGCGCCACCGGCTTCTGCGGCGCCCACCTGCTGCACGCGCTGCTCGCCACCACCCGGGCTCGCATCCACTGCCTGGTCCGCGCGCCCGACGAGGAACACGCGCTGGAACGGCTGCGGGCGGCGCAGCAGCGCTTCCTGCGGCACGACCTCGCCGACCGGCGGGTGGTGCCGCTGGTCGGCGACCTCACCCGGCCCGCACTCGGGCTGACGGACCACCGGTTCGACTGGCTGGCCGGGCACCTCGACGCGATCCACCACCTCGGCGGGCAGGTCAACTTCCTCTACCCGTACCACCAGCTGCGCCGCCCCAACGTCGGCGGCACCCGGGAGGTCGTCCGGCTCGCCGGGCACAGCCGGGGCATCCCCGTGCACTACCTCTCCACCCTCGCCGTCCTGGCCGGCTTCGGCGCGGCCGGCGTCCCGAAGGTCACCGAACGGACCCCGCTCGCCCACCCGGAGCTGCTCGGCGTCGGCTATGTCGAGAGCAAGTGGGTCGCCGAACAGCTGCTGCACAACGCGGCCGCCGCCGGCCTGCCGGTCACCGTGCTGCGCACCAACGACGTCACCGGGGACCTCGCGGACGGGGCGATGAACACCGGCACCGAACTGTGCGCGCTGATCGCCTACCTGGCCGACAGCGGTACCTGCCCGGACGTGCAGCTGCTGCTCGACTTCGTCCCCGCCGACCGCTTCTCCCGGGCCGTCGCCCACATCGCCGCCCACGCACCGGCCGCCGGCGAGGTCTACCACCTCACCTCCCCGCAGCCCGGCGTCCTCGCCGACCTCGCCGAGCGGCTGCGGGCGCGCGGCCACCGGATCGCCCCACTGCCGTACGGGGACTGGGTGCGGCGGCTGGTCCGGTTCGCCGCCGGGAACCCGACGCACCCGATCGCACCGTTCGTCCCGCTGTTCGTGGACCGCGCGCCGGGGACGGAACTGTCGATCAGCGAGATGTACTTCCGGCCGACGTTCCCGCTGTTCGAGCGGGTCAACGCGGACGCGGCGCTGGCCGGGAGCGGGATCGAACTGCCTCCGGTGGAGGCCGGGTTGATCGACCACTACCTGGCGGGGCTGGAGCGGGAGGGCTTCCTGCGGGCGGCGTCGCCGTGAGCCGTTCCGAGGGGAGCCGTTCCGAGGGGAGCCGTGCCGAGGGGAGCCGTGCCGAGGGGAGCCTTTCCGGCGCGAGCCTCTTCGACGCGCTGGGCGGGCGACTCGGCTCCGGCGACGGCCCGGTGGCCTTCGGCGGGTCGCTCGGGCCCGGAGAACTGCTGGCGGCGTACCGGCGCGGGCTGTTCCCGCTGCCGGCGGCGGACGTGTACGCGAGCGCGTACAGCGAGGCGCTGTACGGGGACGCCGTCGAGGCGGGCGAGGTGGCGCTGCTGCCGGGCGGGGCGGACCCGTACGCGCTGGCCTGGTGGTCGCCCGACCCGCGGCCGGTGATCGTGCCCGACGGCGTCCGGCTCGGGAGGCGGCTGGAGCGGCGGCTGCGCAACCGGTCCTCGTGGTGGACGAGCGCGGACCGGGCCTTCGGGCAGGTGCTGGCCGCGTGCGCCGAGGGGCGTCAACCGGTCTGGCTCACAGAGGAGTTGGCGGCGGCGCTGATGAAGCTGCACGGGCTGGGGGTGGCGCACAGCGGCGAGGTGTGGGAGGGGGAGGAGCTGATCGGCGGCGTGTTCGGGGTGGTGGTCGGCCCGGTGCTGAGCCTGGACTCGATGTTCCACCGCCGTCCGGACGCCGCCCGGGTCGCCGTCGCCGACCTCGGGGCGAGGTTCGGCGCGGCGGGCGGGCGGCTGCTCGACGCGCAGTGGGACGGGCCGCACGTGCGGAGCCTCGGGGCGGAACCGATGGCGCGCTCGCGGTACCTCGCCGAGCTCTCGGGCGAGGGCGACCGCGAGGACGCGGACAGGGGCGCGGGCGGGGTCGGTGCGCTGGACGGGTCTCCGCTGCCGGCGGCGCGGCTGGGGCGGGGCCCGGTTCGCCCGGCTGATCCGTCCACTCTGACGGACCTCGGATGACCTGCGGTTAAACCTGATCGGTCCGGATTTTTTGGCCTGTCTTCGACAAACTTATTCCTCGTCAGTAACATGACGCCGCGTGTTCAAGAGCTCCATAGGCAGGGCCGCCGGCCCCGCCGTCCTCACCCTCGTCCTCGCCGGGGCCGCCGCGTGCGGGCCGACCAGCCCCGGTACCTCCCAGGCCGGTGCCGCACCGGCCGCCGCCACCGTCGCCGACCCGGCCGCGACCGCCGCCGGGGGCAGCCCGGCCGCCGCCCCGCCCGCCGGCAGCACCCCGCGCGCCAAGGCGGGCAGCCCCGCCGCCGGCCGTCCGACCCCGAGCAGAACCACCGTCACCGCCGCACCCGCCGGGGACCACCAGGCCGCGATCGGCAGCCCGGGCAAGGACGGTGGCGCCGTCACGGCGGCGGCGAAGAACCTCCAGCTGACGGCCTACGACCCGGCGGGCGGCACGGCCGTGCTGTCGGCGACGGGGCCGGGCGCCCCGGCATCGGCCCCGGCCGCCCCGGCCACGGCTTCGCCCACTGCTTCGCCCACAGCCTCGGCCACGACCTCGCCGGGCGCCGTCCCGCCTGCCGCAGTCGCGGCCGCGGCCGTCCAACCCGGGCAGCTGATCGCCAGCCCGCCCACCGCCGCCGCCCCGCAGGGCGCGCTGGTCGCCGTCACCGGCGTCCGGCCCGGCACGGGCAACACCATCGCCCTGACCACCCGTCCGGCCACCCTGGCCGAACTCCTGGGCGGCACCGAGGCCGACGGCAACGTCCCCGTCGACCCGCACGGCATCACCGTGACCCCGCTGGTCAAGGACCTCAAGGCGACCGCCGGCCTGACCGGGAACGGCGTCCAGGCCGACGCCTCCGGCACCCTGGAGGTGAACCTCAAGGCCCCCGTCCCGCTGCCCGACGGCGCGAGCCTCGACGCGTCCGGCTCGCTCCAGCTCCACCCCGCCGTCCACTTCGCCTACCACGGCGCGGCGGCCGGCAGCCCGCGCACCGCCTCGATCGGCTTCGACCTCGGCGCCCACGCCCAGTGGAAGGTCACCGGCGACGCCGCCCGCAGCACCGGCGCGGCCCCCGTCCGGGTGCCCTTCGCCAAGCTGCAGGCCAGCCCGGTGCTGACGGTCGCCGGCCTGCCGGTGGTCGTCAACCTCGGCCTCACCTGCTACCTGGAGGTCAGCGCCGACGGCCAGGTCCACCTGGAGGCGGAACAGGACGCCACCGGCACCTGGGCGGTGCGCGCCGACTACACCGGCGGCAAGGGCTGGACCCCGGCCACCAGCGCCGAGACCAAGGTCACCCCGGTGCACGTGCGGCTCAACGGCAAGGCGGGCGTCCGGGCCGCGCTCGGCGCCGAGATCAGCCTCGGCCTGTACGACACCGTCGGCGTGGAGACCACCGTCGCCCCCTACCTGCGCGCCCAGGCCGAGGGCTCGCTGGTCGCCGACTCCTCCGGCAACCCGCCGCAGGCGCAGGGCAGTTGGTCGCTGGTCGGCGGCGTCGACCTGAACGGCTCGCTGCTCGCCCACCTGAAGGTCTTCGGCACCCCGATCATCGAGGGCAAGCTGCCCCTGCCGCCGTTCCACCGGGAGTGGCCGCTGCTCGCGGGCTCGGCGACGCTGCCCGCCCCGCAGCACAGCTGACCCCTCGCCACCTTCCGGGCCCCTCGGCGGAGTTCTCCGACCGGGGGGCCCTCGTCATGGGTAGGCTCGGATCGGAGGAAGGGGGCGGTGTGGGGAACGGACGTCCGGTGCTCGGCGGCGCGGCCGTCCTGGTCTGGTCCGGGACGCTGGCCCTGTACGCCGCCACCGGGATCGGCTGGTGGGCGGCCGTTCCGGCGCTGGCCGCGGCGGTGCTGGCCGCGCTGGCGCTGCCGACGCCGCCACGACCGGGCGCACGGGCGGACGGGCCCGGGAGGCGCGTTCGGAGCCCGCTGCCGACCGGGCCCGCACCCATGGGCCTGGGGTTCCCCGTCCCCGAGGGCCTGCCGCCGGGTCTTTCGGAGGGCCTCTCGGAGGCGGGGCCGGTGGGCAGCGGGACGGTCTACCGGTCCGGTGTCTCCGGCAGCGTCCTCGCCTGGGCGGACGGCGGCGCGGCGGTCACCGGGAGCGGCATCGGGGCCGGGCACCGGCCCCTGCTGGAGTACACCGACGACCCGCTGACCCCGGTGGCCGCCGAGACCGTCACCGAGGGCCTGGAACGCCTCTTCCTCCGGCTCGGCCCGCCGCCCGGCGCCGCCCGCAGCCCCGACCGCAGCGCCCCCACGCCCCGAGGTGACGACCGGTGACCACCCCCGAGGAGAGCCGCACCCGCCGCCCGACGGCCCTGGAGATCGCCACCCAGTGGTCCCGGCTTCCGCCCGAGCACCTGCGGGTGGCCCTGGAGCACCTCGAACTGGAACTCCGGCGCGAACACGCCCGGGAGAGTGCCCGGGAACGCCACCAGGCGTCGCTGGAACGCGAGCGGACGGCGTCGGCCTCGGCGCTCGAAGCGGCCCGGATGCGGGAGGAGCACGTGACCGAGCGCGCCCGGATCGCGGCTCAGGACCGCAGGGACCAGCGCGCCCACCAGCTCTACGTCGGCGGACTGGCGGCCGGATTCGTGCTCGCCGCCGGAATGCTCGCCGGCTCGGTGATCGTCGGCCTGGACGGCCGCCAGTGGCTGGCCGGCCTGCTCGCCGGGCCCGGCCTGATCGCCCTCCCGGGGGTCTTCGTCCTGCGCCGCAGCGACCGGCCCACCGCACGCCCGCGCCCGCGCCCGCTCCCGCCGCCGACCTTCCCGGAACGGCTCCCGGACGACCGGGCGGCGTAGCCGCGCGGCCCCGCGCCCGGAGGCGGGGCGGCTGCGGCCGTGGCTGCGAGGGCGACGGCGGTCGCGACACCGCCGGAACGGGACGTCAGGTGCCGCTGGTGGGGGTGTCGTCCTTCTTGACGCCCAGGAGGATCTGGTCCAGCACCGAGACGTCCGGGGCGGCCGGGTCGTCGTCCACGCCGCCGTCGAAGACCACGTAGCCCCCGCCCTTCGCGGGGAGGGCGGCCAGCAGGACGTAGCCCTGGGTGCCGTCGGCGTTGGTGATGTGCCAGCGGGTCGCGTAGCCGGCCACGCCGGCGACGGCGAGGCTGCCCGAGCCGTAGTCGGTCTGCGAGGTCATCCCGCTGAAGATCTGCTTGGCGACGGTCGGCATGGCGGCGTCTGCGGCGGCCTTCGCACTGTCGCCCTGGATGGTGTTCTTCTCCACCGAGAACCGGCCGCGGATGCAGGCCTTGCCGTTCGCGCAGGTGTAGCGGCCGCTGCCGAGGTAGACCGACCACTGCGGGGTGTCGGTCGTCGTCACCTCCCAGCCCTCGAACACCGGGAGGGTGATCGAGTGCTGCTGGTCCGCGACGGTGCTCCTGAGGACCGGGGCGGGCTTGGGCGTGGCCGGCTTCGGGGTGGGGCCGGGGCTCGTGGTCGGGCCGGCGCTGCGGCTGACGGAAACGGTGGGATCGGTGGTCGGGTCCGCCGTCGGGTCGCCGCCGTGGCTGAGCGCGACTCCGGCGACGCTGCCGCCGACCGCCAGGACGCCGACCGCGACGGCGATGATCACACCGGGCTTGGCCCGCCTGGGGGCGGGGAGCGGGGCCGCGGCCATCGGCGGGTAGCCGGGGCCGGGTTGGCCGTAGCCCGCGGCCGGGTACGTCTGCGGGCCGGGGTAGGCCTGCTGGCCGGGGTGGCCCGGGTACGCCTGCTGTGCCGGGGGCGCCTCCTGGCCCGGGTAGCCGTAGCCGCCCTGGGCCGGCCGGACGTCGCTGGTCCAGGTGTTGCCGTCCCACCAGCGCTCGTGGCCGGGGGCGCCGTCCGGACCGGGGACCGGGTACCACCCGGGAGGCGTCTCGTTGCTCACGGCCGTACCGTACCCGCCGGTGTGCGGCCCGTGGCGGCGGGGGTGCCGTGCCGGCCGCCACCGCCGCGGGCGGTCAGCACGAGGGTCGCGGCCGTGGCCGCGGCGAGGGCGGCCCAGGCGGCGGTGAAGCCGTGGGTGGTGTCGCGGAGCAGCCCGAGGGCGGGCGGGACCAGGACGACGGCCAGTTGGTTGACCGCCATGACCAGTCCGAGGGCGAAGCCCGTCCGGCCCGGTGGGGCCGACTCCGCCAGGTGGGCCACCCAGGGGCCGTACCAGCCGATGCCGAAGAAGCCCAGCCAGGTGAACAGGAGGGCGGCCACCACGGGGGAGTGACCCGCCGGCGTCGTCAGGACCGTCAATCCGGCCACCACCGCGCCCAGGCAGACCAGGACGGGCCGGTACCGCCCGGCACGGCTGCGGTCGCTCCAGGCCGCCAGCGCGATCCGGCCGGCCGCCCCCGCCACCTGGACCGCCACCAGGACGGCGGCGCTCGGACCGGGGCCGAGGGCCGTCACGTCGTGGAGGTACAGCGCGCCGAGCACGCCGATGCCGCTGTGCACCGAGACCAGGCTCAGGCCGGAGAACAGGATCCTCGTCATGGCCGGCTCGCGGAGCATCCGCAGCCGGGAGCCGACGGAGGCCGTCGGCGCGGCGGTGCCGGGAGCGGGGCGCACGGCCGTGGCGGCCGGCGGCCGCCGGTAGAGGGCGGTGAAGAGCCCGGCGCCCACGAGAGCGATCAGCCCGCCGATCACCAGCGCCGCCCGCCACCCGTGCACCACGGCCACCAGCGGCAGGACGGCGGCGGCGAGTGCGCCGCCCAGCGGCAGCCCCGCCTGGCGGACGCCCATGGCCAGTCCCCGCTGCGCCGGGGCGAACCAGACGGCCACCGACTTGCTGCCGCCGGGCTGCACGGTGCTGTACCCGGCGCCGACGACCAGCAGGACGGCGAGCAGGGAGGCGTACCCCTGCGCCAGGCCGCCGAGGAGCAGGGCCGCGGCGACCACGGCGGAACCGATGCCGACGACCCAGCGCTCGTTGTGCCGGTCCAGGAGCGCACCGGCCACCAGCAGGCCGACCAGCGGCACCAGTTGGGAGGCGGACAGGAGCAGGCCGAGCCGGGTCGTGCTGAGGTCCAGCGACTGCTGCAGGGGGACGGCCATCGCCCCGATGCCCTGGACGAAGAAGCCGGAGGCGGCCTGGGTGACGGTGGCGACGCCGAGGACCACCCAGCGGTACCGGAGCGGGCGGGCGGCTTCCCCGGCATCCCTCGGCCCGAAGCGCTTTTCGGTGTCGGTGTGCTGACTCATGCTCAGCAGCCTGGTGTCATGGTCTTATGCATCTCAACCCTTACGGTGAAGGCGCCGTGCACCTCGCCGCGGAACTGGCCAACCGGCGCCCCGGAACCGCCGGGGAACTGGTGGACCGCTGCCGCGCGGCCGGGCTGGTGGTCGACGGACCGGTCCTGCCGGCGGACCTGGCGCGCATCCTGGCCCTGCTGGACAGCTGGGAGTCGGTGGTCGACGCGGCCGACGAGCGCGAACGGGCCGAACGGCTCAACCGGATGCTGGCCGCCGACGCCGCCCACCCCCGGCTGACCGACCACGCCGATGGCTGGCACCTCCACTACCGCGACGACCACCAGCCGTTCGCCGCCGTGCTGTCCACCCTGATCGCCGTCGGCACCGCCTTCCACCTGGTGGGCCGCGGCATGCACCGGCTCGGCCGGTGCGCCGTCGCCGAGTGCACCACCCTCTTCGCCGACACCACGCGGACCGGCCGCCGGCGCTACTGCTCCCAGCTCTGCGCCAACCGCGACGCCGTCCGCCGCCACCGCCGCGCGGCGCGACCGGCGACCGGCCCGGCCCGCGCGTGACCGTCCCGCCCGGACGACGGGGACGTGTCGGCGGGGACGTGTCGGAGGGCTGCGGCCGGAGTGGGACGTCGGGCCCGCCGACTTCCCGCTCCGGCCGTACCCGAAGGGCCACGGGATCGTGCACCGCACCGCCTGGATACGATCGCACGATGATCACCACCAGCGCCCGCACCACGGTCTTCGACATCGACGGCACCCTCTGCTTCGACGGGCGGACGATCGACCGCCGGATCCTCGCCGCGCTGGCGGACTGCGAGCGGGCCGGGCACCAGCTGGTCTTCGCCTCCGCCCGGCCGGTCCGCGACCTCCTGCCCGTCCTCGACGGGGCCTTTCCCGCCGCCACGCTGATCGGCGGCAACGGCAGCCTGGTCTCCGTCGACGGCCGGGTGCGGGCGCGGGCCGCATTCGAGGCCGGTGACCTCGACCGGCTGCTGACCGAGGTCGAGCGGTTCCGGGCGGGCTACCTCGCCGACGGCCCGTGGGACTACGCCTACACCGGACCGGCCGACCACCCGATCCGCGGCCGGGTCGACCAGGGCGGCCTCGCCCGCAGGGTGGAGCTCGCCGAACTCCCCGCCGTGGTCAAGTTCCTGGTGGTCGACGCGGCCGACCCGGCGGCCCTCGCGGAGGCCGGCCGCGCGCTCGGGATGACCGTCAACCACCACCTCGACGAAGCGATCATCGACTTCGCCCCGGGCACCACGAACAAGTGGGAGGCGCTGACCTCGCTGGGGATCGACGCGTACAACGCCTTCGGCAACGACATCAACGACCTCGACCTGCTGCGCAACGCCCGGCACTCCGTCCGGGTCGGCGCCCACCCGGGCCTGGACGGCGTCGCCCGCGTCACCGTCGCCGCCGAACCGGAGGCCGTCGCCGCCGAGATCTCCCGGCTGGCTGAGGCGCCCGGCCGGTAGCCGCCGGGCGCCGCGACCGTTCGCGTCAGGCCGACGCGGCGGCCGGCCCGGACACCGGCACAGGGGCCGCCCCCTGTGCCGGCCCGGACGCCGGCCCGGACGCCGGCCCGGACGTCGGGCGGCCGAGGTGGCGGGCGAGGAAGCGGACCGCGCTGTCGGCCTCGAAGCGGGGCAGGTCCTTGTGCCGGCCGGTGTTCGCGTGCAGCGTCTTCTCCGTCGAGGCGAACGCGTCGAACAACGCCAGGCCGGCCTCGCGCGGGATGTGCTCGTCGTCCCACTGGAGGTCGAACTCGATCGGGACGGTGATCCGCCGCGCCTTCTCGGCCAGGGCGTCCGGCCAGTGCAGCCCGAACACCGCGGCCGTGATCCGGGGTTCGACCGCCACCAGCGGCACGCCGATCGCGGTGGCCATGTTGAGGCCGAAGTAGCCGACCGGCCCGTCGGCGCCGATCTCCGGAAGCTGCTGGAGCGCGTCCAGCGCCGCCCGCCACTCGGGCACGGCGAGCTCCGCCAGGTGCGCGTTGTAGCGCACCACGATCGGCCCCTCCGGCTCGCCCGCCGCCCGGGCGCGGTACAGCTCGGCGATCTCCGCCTCGTCGTGCGCGCTGCGCGGCCGGTCGCCGTGCCCGGGGGCGTCGAGGACGGCGACGTGGAAGCCGCAGCCGGCCACCAGGAGCCGCGCCCGGCCCGACATGGACGGGTGCTTCCGGTGAGTGCCGCCGCCGTGGCCCATGAGGACCAGGGGCGCACGACGGGTGTCGGAGGCGGAGGACGCGCCGGAGCCGGCGCGGACGGGGGACCAGAGCACACCGGGGACGCCGCCCACGGTGAAGTCGCGCTCGATCATGCCGTTCGCCGAGGACTCGGCGGTGAACCGAAGAGACCGAGGAGACTGAAGAGACAGGGAAGAGTGCATCGGTGTTGCCTTTCGGGAATGCCTGCTCGAAGCGGCGCTCCCGGCGACACCTGGGTCAGTCGCCAGCCGTGATCTCCAGGGGGAGCACCCATATCGGTACTGCGTTCACGGGGCTCACCTCCTCGGGCGGTTTCACGGGCGACTGGAAGCTAACATCCCGGCAGCCGTCCCCGCCAGCGGATTTCCGACGCCCGGTCAAAAGCGTGGGAGAGTCGGGGAGAGGGGCGGAAGGACCGACTGCCGCCGGGCCCGTGGGGGAGAGCATGTCCGCGTCCGTCGATCCGGTACCGAGCCACCGCGCGATCGAGAACCTGATCGCGCGCTACGCCGAACTCGTGGACGACGGCGACTTCGCGGGGCTCGGCGCCCTGCTCGCCGACGCCGTCTTCGTCGGCAGCGGCGCGCCGGTCCGCGGGGCCGCGGCGATCGAGGCGATGTTCCGGGAGACGATCGCCGTGTACGCCGACGGGACGCCGCGGACCCAGCACGTCACCGGCAACCTGGCCGTCGAGGTCGACGAGCGGGCGGGGACGGCGGTCGCGCGCTCGTACGTCACGGTGCTGCAGGCGCTGCCCGAACTGCCGCTGCAGGCCATCGCCGCCGGCCGGTACCACGACCGCTTCGCGCGCGGGGAGGACGGGCGGTGGCGGTTCGCGGAGCGGCGGGTGCGGATCACCCTGGTCGGCGATGTGAGCCGCCACCTGCGGCGCTAGGGTGCGCCGACCGGGACGGGGACGGCCGGGACGAGGGGAAGCGGGGGCGGCGATGCGGGAGCGGTTGGCAGGTGCGGCGCGGGCCGCGCTGGGCGGGCGGCAATATCCCTGGTAGGAGCCCGTACGCCCGCGTCGGTTCGGGGGATTGCGGCGGGGGCTCCGGCGTGGACGGGGCGGCGGGGGAATCCATGCCCCGGAAGGGCGCCGCGACCGGTTGTGCGCCCTCGGAAGGGAGAACAGTCATGCGTCGTCGGATTGCCGCGGTCGGGATGCTGGCCGCCGCCGGAGTGCTCGCGTCCGCCGTGCCCGCACAGGCGGCGACGGGGGTGCTGGTGGTGAACGGTGTGGCGCACCGGAACCCGGCCCGGGGGTGCTACCCGACCCTGTCGCCCGTACTCGTCCAGAACCTCACGGACGCGAGGGTCGACGTGTACTCCGCGGCGAACTGTCAGGGGTCGCTGACGCGGGAGATCGCCGCCGGGATGTCCGCGGCGACGGTCGGGTTCAGCTACTTCGTCAATTGACGCCGGAGCAGGACCGGAGCGTGGGGGGGGGGGGCGGGGGGCGCGCCCGCGCCCCCGCCCGAGCCGGCCGTCTGGGGTCCTGCCGCGCCCCCCCGCGGGGCA